>NZ_JBYTDL010000012.1:0-134125 GCF_058791335.1 Lysinibacillus sp. EB271-A1-10B | reverse complement strand
CTCCATAAAAGAAATTTGATTAGCTCAAATTGTTTTGCTGGCATCATGTTTGATGTCCAAAATTTTTGTTTCGTTCACCAACTCAAGGTTAGCTACTGAAAACTTTATTGATTACGTTTTGCTTGTTCAGTTTTCAAGGTTCATAATGTCGTTTCTAAGCGACAACTTCTACATCATACTATACAAAAGTATGAATGTCAATAAGTTTTTTGGAGCGGGTGATGAGAATCGAACTCACGACATCAGCTTGGAAGGCTGAGGTTTTACCATTAAACTACACCCGCGATATGAATGATATTTATTTAAAATGGCGCGCCCGACAGGAGTCGAACCCATAACCTTCTGATCCGTAGTCAGACGCTCTATCCAATTGAGCTACGGGCGCATATATATTTGATAAATTGACTTGGTGCGGCCGAGAGGACTTGAACCTCCACGGGGTTGCCCCCACTAGGCCCTCAACCTAGCGCGTCTGCCGTTCCGCCACGACCGCATTCAATCAGTAACTTTCTCATTATACTACGATAACCAGAAAAGTCAACTTTCTTTCTTAAAGAGATGAGCCATGAAGGACTCGAACCTTCGACCCTCTGATTAAAAGTCAGATGCTCTACCAACTGAGCTAATGGCTCGTATTAAGAAATGAATGGCTGGGGTACTAGGATTCGAACCTAGGCATGACGGAATCAAAATCCGTTGCCTTACCGCTTGGCTATACCCCAATAAGTGGCGGTCCCGACCGGGATCGAACCGGCGATCTCCTGCGTGACAGGCAGGCATGTTAACCGCTACACCACGGGACCAACGTTACTATATTTTCATGAATTAAAATAATGAAATGACCCCTACGGGATTCGAACCCGTGTTACCGCCGTGAAAGGGCGGTGTCTTAACCACTTGACCAAGGGGCCATGGCTCCGAAGGCAGGACTCGAACCTGCGACAACCTGATTAACAGTCAGGTGCTACTACCAACTGAGCTACTTCGGAATAATTCACATGTTTTGTCGTCGTTATCTTGTCGACTTTTACTATTATAGGGACATCTGTAGTAAACGTCAACCCTTTTTTATTTTTTTTTCATTCCATTAGTTTTAAACGTCCTAAACACTTGCTACAGCAGTATTTCTCCACATTCATTCTAATTTTTCTTACATATGATTGTTGGCATTTTACGCATGTATATGTATACAGTCGACGTTGTTTTTTGGAAGCTGTCTTAGGCATTTGTAATACTGCACAAAAACGAGGAGCATTCACTTTTCCTAATAACTCTCGAAAATCTTTGTCTCGATGCTGATACCCTTTGCCTTCCAAATGTAAATGATAATGACATAATTCGTGTCGAACTATCCCTTCTACTTCACTAATACCATACAATTCATAGGCTTTTGGGTTAACTTCAATATTGTGCGAATGTAAAAGATAACGTCCACCTGTTGAACGTAACCTTGAATTAAAATATGCTCGATGCATAAACGGCTTCTGGAAACTATCTAATGATATTCGACTAACAAGATATTGAAGTTCCTCGTTATTCATATCTATATCACCTCTAACAACAAGAATACCACACTGTACAGTATAGACAGTGTGGTAAATTTTATCCCGCTTTAACGGGCAGTAATTTATCTGTATCGAAATAAAGCAATGAGTAGTAAAGGCTAGAAGTTAAGTGGGAGACTAACTGCCCGTAATAGCCTGATGGTGAAGACTAATAATCAACAAGGCTCAAGAGAATCCCCGGTAATAAAAGTTTCACTTAATTACGCTTCGATAGTTTGATCTTTAGGAGGCAGCATCGTTAATGATATGCGCCCTTTATTGACATCTATTTGTTCTACCCAAACCGTCACAATATCACCGAGTGCAACAACCTCTAATGGATGTTTAATACGTCTTTTTTGTAATTTAGAAATATGCACAAGCCCGTCCTGCTTCACTCCAATGTCTACAAATGCTCCGAAATCAACGACATTTCTCACTGTACCTTGTAATTCCATCCCAACTTGTAAATCTTCCATTTTCAATACATCTGTTTTCAGTAAAGGCTGAGGGAATGCATCACGTGGATCGCGACTTGGTTTCATTAATGTATCCACAATATCCTTAATTGTGATTACTCCAACATCTAAAATGCCACTTAATTTTTCTTGATCTAGTTTTGCAATGGCTTCCTCGGCCTTTTGCGTCCCTAGCTCTTTTTTATCAATTTGTACAACCTCTAAAATCTGCTCTGCTACACTATAACTTTCAGGGTGAATGCCCGTAGCATCGAATGCATTCTTGGCTCCTGGCACACGTAAGAAACCTATTGCTTGTTCATACGTTTTGGCACCAAGTCGTGGAATTTTCTTTAGTTGAGCACGAGTAGTAAATTGTCCATTTCCCTCTCGCACCTTCACGATATTCTCCGCAACCGTTTTAGATAATCCAGAAACGTATTGTAGTAGTGAAGCTGAGGCTGTATTAACATCAACACCAACTTGGTTTACAGCCGTCTCTACTATAAATGTTAAGGACTCATTCAATTTCTTTTGAGAGACATCATGCTGATATTGACCTACCCCAACTGCTTTTGGCTCAATTTTCACTAATTCCGACAGCGGGTCTTGCAAGCGGCGCGCAATAGAAACGGCACTACGCTGTTCTACCTGTAAATCCGGAAACTCTGTACGGGCAACTTCGGATGCTGAATAAACAGAAGCTCCTGCTTCATTGACGATCACATAGGCAATATCTGTTTCAAGTTCATTCAATACATCCACTATAAATTGTTCTGTTTCGCGTGAGGCAGTACCATTACCAATAGCGATTATAGTAATTGGGTATTTCGCTAAAATCTCTTTCACAATTGCTTTCGATTTTGCTACATCTGGTTTTGGCGGATGTGGATAAACGGCTGTAACCTCAAGCATTTTCCCAGTTTCATCTACAACAGCTAGCTTACAGCCTGTACGGTACGCTGGATCAACTCCCAATACATACTTCCCTTTCATTGGAGGCTGTAATAAAAGATTACGTAAGTTCTCAGAGAAAATATGAATAGCCTGCATCTCTGCTTTTTCTGTTAATTCATTTCGTAACTCTCGTTCTATAGAAGGCTGAATTAGACGCTTGTACGAATCCTCAATCGCTAGCTTTACTTCAGCAATTGCTGGAGAGGAACCTGTAGCCGGAATCCACTCCTTCCACATAATCATCAATACTCGATCTATCGGTACTTGAATTGCTACTTTTAAGATTTCTTCTTTCTCACCACGATTTACAGCTAAAATACGGTGTGGGACAATACGATTTACAGGTTCTTCATATTCATAATACATTTCAAACACGTTTTTTTCGTCTGCATCTGCATCCCTCACACTTGTAGCAAGTACTCCATCTTTCCATGAATACGTACGAATTTTTTCACGGATTGCCGCGTCATCGGCAAAGCGCTCTGCCAAAATATCTCGCGCCCCAGCTAATGCATCCTCTACATTAGCAACTTTTTCCTCATCTACGAAGGCCATCGCTAATTTCTCTAAAGCATCATTACGATACTCTAATAGAAGATCCGCAAGAGGTTCTAATCCTTTCTCTTTCGCTATTGTCGCCTTTGTTCGGCGTTTTTGTTTATACGGTCGATATAAATCCTCTACACGTTGTAAAACAGTTGCTGCTTGAATCGCTTGTTCTAATTCAGGTGTTAGTTTATCTTGTTCCTGAATTAATCGTATAACCTCTTCTTTGCGTTGCTCAAGCTGCTGTATGTAATGATAACGATCCTCCACAGCTTTAATCTGTACTTCATCAAGGGACCCAGTAGCTTCTTTTCGATAACGTGCAATGAATGGCACGGTATTTCCTTCTTCTAATAATTTAATAACAGCCTCAGCTTGACTCGGCTTAACAGCTACATCCTTTGCAATGAGCTGTAACATTTGCTTTTGTTCCACATCATCACTACCTTTTTTCTTTTCATTTTACCATTACACTTCACTAAAAATGCAAAAATAGTCTACTCTAACGGAAGAGTAGACTATTTTTTCAATACGAAGAGACTGTTTTCGCTAACACTTCCTACTAAGCTCATGCTATTGCTTGTATTTGTGACATAACAGCAAAGCCCCTCTCGCTATAAATTTTTAAAGCGAGACACCATCTCTTACTAAGATAGCTTCTTGTAATTTTTTTATTGCCTTCCTTTGTATTCTAGATACATGCATTTGAGAAACCCCTAATCGTTCTCCAACTTCTTTTTGAGTGAGTTGCTCTAAATATGTAAGCTGAATGATTTGCCTTTCTCTCTCATCTAAAATACTCATTGCTTCAGAAACAATCATTCTTTTATTAGTCATTTCATAGCCGTCATCTTCTTTACCCATAATATCAAATAACGTTACTGTACTACCGTCAGCATCCGATTCTATTGAATGATCCATAGAAAGAGCATGGTAACTACGGCTCATCTCCATAGCCTCTAACACTTCTTCTTCTTCTACTTCTAATTGATCCGCAATTTCCTTAATAGACGGAGAACGTTGCAACTCAACTGTCAACGCTTCAACTGTTGTTTTAATTCGTGGTCCTAATTCTTTTATCCGCCTTGGCACATGAACATCCCAAGTCTTATCGCGTAAAAAGCGTTTAATTTCTCCAACAATCGTTGGGACAGCAAATGCTTCAAAACTTCGACCAACATCAGGATTAAAACGTCGTATTGCACCTAGCAACCCCAGCATACCTACTTGAGTAATATCATCATAACTAGATTTACCATTCGAATATTTACGTGCAATGGACTCTACTAAATATCGATAATGAATCACTAAATTTGTCTGAGCATCATCATCTTCCGTTGATTGGTACAGCGCAATCCACCTTAGTATATCTTCCTTAGACGAAGATTTAGGTAGTGATTCTTTCGACATTTTTCTCCACCTGCTCTCTAGCGACATACTTAGTCATGAAAACAGTTACGCCACCATCGTTATTTATCATCACCTCATCCATCAAAGTTTCCATTAAATAAAGCCCTAAACCACCTTCGCGAAGACCTGCAATACTCTCTTCAGGATGATACGGACCAATTTTCGATTTTATCTCCTCAAAATTAAAACTATTACCGTAATCTGCAATCATCATTTCTAGTTTATTTTCATACAAAGCGCATCCAATGACGATTTCTCCCTCTTCTTCGTCCTTATATGCATGATGTACAACATTTGTTACCGCTTCACTTGCAGCAATTTTTAAATCTTCAATATCATCGTAATTAAATCCAACTCGACTAGCTAAGCCAGAAACCGTCAATCGAATCACACTGACAAATTGCGGTTTTGCAGGAACCCTTATCTCAATATAATCAAATTCCTTCATTTTCTTAATTCCACCTTTTTATCAGTTTCAATATCCATTAAATCGCTTAAACCAGTAATTTCAAACAACCTTTGTAATCTATTCGATAAACCAACTAATTTAACTTTCCCATTTTCGCGTAGTGTTCTTTTGTAAAAGGCTACAAAGATACCCAGCCCTGTACTATCCATATAATTAACTTTTGATAAATTAAGTACTATTTCTAATCCCTCAGTAATTTTCACTGCCTCTAATTCTTCCCTGAGTCCTGAAGCAGTAAAAGTATCTATTTCACCCTCTACAAATCCGTATAGTTTATTATCAAGTTCTTTAAAGTGTATCGCCATGTCCATACAGCACACCTCCACCAATTTGTTAGACTAATTTTCTATTCCCGTAATTATTAAAAGTCAAACCTAAAAAACTAATTTTTTATAATTGCAATTGTAAAATCATCTGTTAGTTTAAAATCCTGTATTTTTTCAATTTGCTTATAAAGAAGATTACATAATTCTTGGGCTGACAAGTATTTATTTTCAAATACTAATGATGTAATGACCTCTCGTGCATTCAATTCATCCTGCAATCTGAATTCAGTAACACCATCCGTCATCATGATTACGATGTCGTTTTCTTCCAAAGTAATTTCGTTATAAGAATACTTCGTTTCTGGCAACACCCCTAATAATAATCCCGTTGATTCTAAAGGGATAAATTGATCACGCATAGCACTGTAATGAAGAGCTGGCTCGTGACCTGCAGAAGCATAAGAAAAAGTGCTTTTTCGCATATCCAAACAACCGTAGAACATAGACACAAACATACTGTCGTCTACACTCTTTTCAATTACTCGATTAATGACCTCTAATACATATGAAGGATCTCTATATGCATAATCCAATGCTTCTAAACCATATTTTACCATAGACATACATAATGCTGCTGGAACACCTTTACCTACCACATCTGTCACGGCTACACTCAAATAATCATCTCGATTATATAAAAAATGGACATAATCCCCATTCATTTTCCGGATTGGAATAGATATCATTCCTATATCGATATTTAAAAGTTGTGGTACCTCTGTTTTAAGTAATGTACTCTGGATACTTGTAGCAATTTTCATTTCTATCTCATACTCAGCTTGTTTTTGTAATAAGCTTTGGTGCTCCCTATGAGCCATTCCATAATGCACCATCACTTCGATAAGAAAATCATATGCAAGCTGTTCTTCACTCATTCTACGTGGAAATAGCTTTTCAACTGCATTTTTATGAATACTTACAACATCCTCTGGAGAAATATTATTTTGGATTAACTGACGAGTGAAATTTTGAGCAATATACAAATTCTTTTCAGTTTGATCAGTCATATAATCTGACAAAATCTTTTTATATTGAGATTCTAATCGATCCAACAACTCCACATCCTAACACAGCCATTTTTCAGCTCTTATCGTTGTTCCTTCACCAATAACCGAATGAATATTCATACTATCCATCAATCGATTAACGCCTGGTAAACCTGCACCTAGCCCCCCAGAAGTAGAGTAACCATCCTCCATCACTTTCCGAACATCCTCTATTCCTGGTCCTTGATCCGTTGCAATAACAATTATTTTTTTCTCTGTGTCTGACTCAAATTTTTCAATTTCAATGACACCTATCCTTGCATATAAATATATATTTCTAGCTAGTTCGCTTATAGCTGTGGTGATTCGAGCCTGATCAACAGTGTCAAATCCAAGCGCTTTTGCTTCGTCACGCCCCAGTTGTCTTGCTGCTACTATATCCCACTCAGTAATAATCTCAACCGAAGACTTAATTGTCACTGCTGTCCCCCCAGTTCCTTTCGGAGTTATACTCTTACACTTTTTTCGACCCACTTGGCTGAATACTTTAAATATTTTAATTATATTAAAGATTTTACCTCAGCGAAATGGTTGCTGTCGCTAAGTTTGTATTTCACAAAAAAAATTTTATTGCTGTCGCTTCCGCTTTCGCACAGAAAAACACTTGTTGCTGTCGCTCCGCTTTCGCAAAGAAAAACACTTGTTGCTGAATGAAGTTGAAATTCTATACTTTTTTCAAAAATCGATGCTAATTTTAGATCTTGAATATACCTCACTCAAATCTATGAACACCATTTTTGAAAAGCGATATCAATTAGTATTTTGGGGGAACAATACAAAAAAGCATCGAGATGAAAACATCTCGATGCCGCTATACACATATGTATATCAAAATTTAACAAGCCCTAAACTAATCATCAATGCACCATCAACTTTCTCCATCAACGCATGGTCAAGTTGTGTAATACGATCTGTCAATCTTGACTTATCAATCGTCCGCACTTGCTCGAGCAGAATAACCGAGTCACGTTCAAAACCATACTTTTCAGCATTAATTTCGACGTGCGTCGGTAATTTTGCTTTCTGAATCTGTGCAGTAATAGCTGCGATGATGACAGTCGGACTAAATCGATTTCCAATATCATTTTGAATAATCAGCACCGGCCTAGTGCCCCCTTGTTCGGACCCAACTACCGGCGATAAATCTGCAAAAAAAACGTCACCACGTTTTACATTCAAAGTGTCATCCCCCGCTAACGAGACGCTCCACTGTATGTTGTGCTTCATATTCTGCGTGCAAGCATTCACTTGCAATACTCAGATTTATATGAGACATTTCAACATATCCTTTCATCATAGCTTCCCGTATTTGATTTGGTTGCTCCTGCATTAAAACTTTGCGCGACAAAATACGCGCAAAAGATTCACTCTCAATTACTTCCTTTGTTTGTAGAAACAGTCTATCCTGAACAGCAATTGTAGCTTCTCTTAACTTTTTCTCGTACACAGCAAGCACCTCCAACGGAACCATCCACTTTTCATTACTACCCATTCTACCATTGAAAGATATCGTTGAAAAGACACGAAATGACAAAATATCTGACAATTTAAAGTCCAAGTTGTAAAAATATGTAGGTTGTCGAAGGAATATGCCGACTTATTTACCTTGCAATATGTCACAAATTATGAATGGCTCATCTACTCGGTAATTTAACATATTGATTAGTAAGTAGTTATTCACTATTGTTTAGTTGCTCTGATAAAGTATTCATTTGTCCTAAAATCAATTAAGCCTCGGCATAATTGATTCCGATTTTAGCTTAGAGTTAAATGTATAATCTAGGAACCCTCGCTGTAATAATGCATGGTACTTCATAATTAATGGTTTCAAGCTTCGCTGCCCATTCATTCATTGAAATAACATCCTGTCCTTGATGACCAATGAGTGTTACTTTCTCACCTATAGCATATGCTTTTGGCAAGGCAACCATACATTGGTCCATACAAATTCGTCCGACAATCTGCATTCTTTGACCATCAATTAGTACTTCTTGTCCGCCTAATTTACGAATCACTCCGTCAGCATAGCCTATTGGGATCGTTCCAATCCACATATCCGATGGGGCCGTAAAAGTAGCGCCATAGCCTACTGAATCACCTGCTTGTAACTGTTTTACATGAACAAGCTCACTCTCAAGTGAAAACGCTTGCTGTAACGAAAATGGTAAAATACCTTCTACATAAGGCGATGGTGATAATCCATACATTGAAATACCATATCTGACAGCATCAAATTGTAAATGTGTATCTTTCACTAAGGATGTAGCTGTATTTGATGCATGAACAAGTCTAGGCTTTTCAGGCAATACTGAGACACATCTCTCAAAAAATTGCACTTGTCTATCGAAGTAAGAGGCATCTTCTTCATCTGCAGTCGCAAAATGTGTGAATATCCCATCAAGCTCTACATTTATTGTATTCATTATTGTTTGATATAGTTCCAATAATTCTTGTTCTGAACGAACGCCAATTCTGCCCATTCCACTATCTACTTTTATATGTAGTCGTAAAGGGTTTACTTCATTAGCTATGAACGGAGCAGCTTGCTGTACCCATTCACTAGCAAACGCCGTAAGAATTATGCGCTGCTTGGCAGCGGATGGCACAAACGAAATTGGAGAGGCACCTAATAATAGTATGTCCGGTTCTTCAAAATGCGCTCGAATATGTAATGCTTCATCGGGCGTTGCCACAGCAAGTATTGTTGCCCCTGCCTCGAGTGCCGCTTTTGCAACGGCTATATCTCCATGACCGTATGCATTTGCTTTTACGACAGCTATAATTTGAACATTAGGTTGAAGTAGCTTTTTCAAATTTTTTACGTTTTGTTGAATTGCTTGTAAGTCTACAATTGCTTTGGTTGGTCTAAAATACTGCTGTATCTCCATAAGAATACCCTCTTTATATTTTATTAAAACAATATGTATTGATTAAATCACTTTTGCTCTACAGTTTTACCATAAGTTATTCTATTTTAGACTAATTTTCTACATAACTTTTATCATATATGACTTAACACTTTCTAAACAGTGTTAATATTCATCAAAACTGCACTATTTTTCTTAATAAGCTACAGCTTTCCATTTAGAAAGCTGTAGCTAGAGTAATTATTTCATACTACCTATCGTCATAGAAGTGGCAACTTGCACCATTTCTTCACGAGTCAATTTACTAGATGCTACAAAGAATTCGACGCCATCCTTTTCCCAGCTAATAGATGTATCTGTAATAGCTCCAATTGTAAAGCCTAAATCTACAGGATCACCAGGCGATGATACTGGCAACATTGCAGTCTGTTTCGTAACTGGTTGTTGCATAACTGTAAATGGCTTGTCACCGTCGAATGTTAAGATAACACGTTCCATGCCACCCTCTTGCATGACTTTCTCATCCACCATCTTCGTATTGCCTAAACTTACAACAGGGTAATGTGTTTGGAACTTTGTATTTTCGGCTTCTGCACTTACTGCTTGTTCCCCATCATTTCCATCCGGATTATTATTGCTCTCTTTATCGCCTTTATCCTTTTCTTCCTTGTTATCTTTTTCTGGCGATGTAGCGTTTTCCCCTTTTGGTTCATCTTTTTCTGTAAATTGCTCAACCGCATACTCTTTAGCCGCATGCTGAACACCTAATTTAATATTTTTAAATGTGATACGAATTTGCTCTTCTTTTACATCATTCATAATTACTACAGAAGTTGGAAGCATTGTTTTCTTATCGACTGTTATAACTTGATGAGGCATACTATTTTTATAGCTATTTCTAGTAGCCGCTTCAAATATATATGCTTTGTCCTCTTCTTTCATGACTAAATTTTTATCTTGAGCTAAATCTTCTGCTAGTGCACCTATTAAATAAGCTTGACTATTTTTCTTTGGCCAATCACTTTGGAATTTATACATTTTGTTTAATGTAGGTGTAACAACAAAAACGCCATCTGCATTTCGCACTATCATTTGTGAAACGTCTTTCCCACTTTCTACAACTTCCACTCGATAGAAATCAGGTTTCGTATGCCAAACAGTTACATCATATTTTTTTGGATCCCCACCAGATTTAATCTCCATCGTCGCATTTAACTCATAACCATTGGTCTCTGCCCATTTCCCATTAACTTTCTTCAACACTTTTTCCTGTGAGTCTGTACCACATGCCGATAGAAGTAATATCGTACAAAGTAAGACGAGCCATTTAACTATTCGGTTGCCCACGCTTTCACCCTTTCCTTCTTTCAAATCCACTACGACAATATATGAACCGTATTTGTCAGTTATGTCATTTGAACATGGGCAATATATTTATCTTCACTCAGAAATTTATTTGCTTTTTAATAGCTATCACCATAGAATGGTTGATTTCTGCTCCGACTAGGCGCTTTCCTAGGGCGTCAGTCGGGACGGAAATCAACTTATAGTTTTAATAAATGTCTTCCGCAACTTTTAATAATGAGCCCTTTTACTTTATATGGTGAAAGCTTGTTTTACATTTTTTATTGTAATAATATTACTTGTGCTGCTGCGTATTGTTTTGAGTGGGTTATGCTTACAAATCCATTTACAAGCTCTCCTTTAAAATATAAAACAGGATTACCAGCTTCCCCTCTTAAAACTTCAACATCATGAAGCTTACATTCTTCACCAATACCAGTTCCTAACGCCTTCGAAAATGCTTCTTTTACAGCAAATCGTCCGGCCAAAAATTCTATTCTACGAGTTTCTGTATGTGCATCAAACAAAACTCTTTCCCTTTCAGATAAAATGCGGTCTTTAAATTTATTTGTTCTCCCCATTGCTTTAATAATGCGGTCAATTTCTATAATATCGAGACCAATTCCTTTAATCATTTGAACTTCTCCTTTTCCTATTTCTAAAAAGCCATGTATAATGATTGTAAATTGAGGTGGAGTTATGTTTAGTAGAACAGAAAATTTCAAGCAATATACAAAGTATTATCCTATTGTTTCAACATTAATAGCGGTTAATTTAATTATTTATGTAATAACTATTTTACCTGAAATAGGTGACTATGTATTGAATTACGGAGTCCAAGTGAACTTCCTTGTTCAAACAGGTGAATGGTGGCGTGTTTTTACTGCAATGTTTTTACATGCTGGTTTTTTGCACGTTTTCTTTAATATGTTTTCACTGTATTTATTCGGGCCAGAGCTTGAAAAAATTGCAGGTAAGGCGCGTTTTATTACAATCTATTTATTGTCCGGTATTGTAGGCGACATGGCAACCTATCTACTATATGATAGTAGCTATGCAAGTCTCGGTGCAAGTGGAGCTGTTTTTGGAATATTTGGTGCCTTCGGAGCACTTGTCTACTACACACGCCGTACAATGCCGATGCTTCGAAAACTTATTTTACCAATCATTGTGATAAGTGTTATTATGACTTTTTTACAGTCGAATGTGAATGTCTATGCTCACTTGGGCGGTTTAGTAACAGGGTTCCTTCTTGGACTGATCTACTTACATCCAAGAAGAATTTTAAGCTGGCGTAAACAAAAGATGGCGGGTAAGTAATAGTTTCAAAGTGGAGCCATTCTCTGATGATAAGCTTTCATCGAGGATTGCTCCTTTTATTTTTACGCTAGCGTTATATTCATTTTTTTCAATTTATCCCCAAACAAAAACCGTATTAATGCTTGTCCATTTATGTTGCTAAATTCCCTTGATGATAGCCACTCCCGCAAGCTTCCCAATAGCCCCCGTTTGTAGGCCATTATTATTCACGTTTTGTTGCATCGTAGCTACATCCTCTACTTTTTCTATTACTCCCCCTTTTGTTTGATTAATTTTATTATAAACAGAACATTTGGATATTTATAGGTAAAAAAGGAATATCATCATAATTTGTCGTTAATTTCCATTTTGACTATGCACTTTTCTAAGAGCATCCGCTAAGCCGCTTGGATTAATACAATGCTTTTTGTGCGAAAGCGTAGTGTAAACGTAGTAGCACGATGTTTGTCACTCATTCATATACTGTTATTCTAATAGGTATTTGGACATCACCTTCAGAGGTAGGAATCTTCTACCGATAAGGACATCCGTTTTAATAAATGATTTATAAAAAAGGCTAATCCCACATTAATTGTGAGGACTAGCCATATTCTCGCATTCAATGTTCGTACCAAGATACTATAGTTTCAGCATCTTGCTGCTCTAAGTTTCGCACATTCCCTGTCATACCAGTCATGCCCGACATGACCGTTGCTTTTACAGACATAACATTCTTTCTTTTTTGGAAATACGTTTGAGTAGTCCCAATAGATTGAATGCGTTTTTTCTCCATAAAAAATGTAATACGACTGAACACACGATATTGCATAGTTAGTTGCTTTCCATCTATCCTATAAGCAGCTGTTTTATGTTGCCAAATCCCAATTAATATCGATAATGGAATTAACAATAGCGAAAGTAACCCGTACGGATAAAAGTAATAGCTACATGCGCCAATTATAGGTACAAGCCAAATGAAATCAATTCGGTAAAAAAAAGGACGAGCTCGATTTGGCGAATGAATAAACTCTGGTCGCCAATTTACATCCGGAAAAATCTGCTCTAACGTTCCCAAACAATCCTGCTTCTTAATAAGCGGGAACAGCGCAATTTTTTTATCATTTCCCTCTCCACCATTTCCCCCTGCACTCTCAACAACAACTGTTGCAAAGCCAAATAATTGACGCAATGGATTTTCTACAATACGAATCGCCTGAATTCGATTTAACGGTAAAGTAACTCGTTTTTTCTCCAGTAGCCCTTTTGTAATAATAAGCTTTTCATCTTCAGTTCGAACTGTATATTCATAATAATTGATCAATGTAATAATAAATGACACAAACCATGCCACAATTAGGCTGAATATCACTGTTAATACAACTATAAATACGCCAATTTTAGCAAAGTCCGCTAACTCGTCAAAGATTTTCTCATATGGGATTATATCTGAAAGCTGAGAGATAATTGCTGCTAGCCCAGACAGAACAACCCCAATTCCGCCCGAAGTTATGGCCAATATAAGTAAATCACGTATCGACATATGATAAATCGTCGGCGCTAATACTTCCTCGGTTTGCGACTGTTCATCACTCATCTGTTCATTGGTTTTGTTCTTCGTGCGACGCATTTCCAGCTCTATTGCATCCGCCGCAGCCTTTCGTATAGCTGTTAACTCTACCTCGGGCTTTCGATCCTTACTTCCCGCAGTTTCAACTTGAACCTTTACTAAGCCAAATATCCGATGAAAAATACCCTCATTGTAATTTAAGCTTTGAATCCGTTCGAATGGGATATAGCGTTTCTTTTTAACGAACAAGCCGTATTTTACACGCAATTCTCCATCTTCAAACCAATATACAAAGGTACGCCATTTAACAATGCCACTAACTAGCGCAAGTATAGCCCCTACTCCCCATATACCGAATAAGAAAGCAGTTCGCCAAAAATTATCACTATGGAAATTAAACGAGAAGTGAAAACCATTCGTTATAATAATAACAACTAACGGGAAAATCATACTTTTTAATGCTTTTGCACTTGAAATAACAGCCGATACTGGGTGTAATCGATTAACTTCCTTAGACATCATCTTCTGCCACCCTTGCTAATTCCGAAATACGTGCACGAAGTCCATCCGCCTCTTCCATTACAAGGGCAGGAATTGTATGTACAGTTGCCGCCGTTGATATTGAAATATTACCTAAACCATATTTTTTTAATATCGGTCCTTGCGTTGTATCAACATGTTGTACACGCACCATTGGGATAAGCGTACGTTTAACAACGAATAAACCATGTTGCACTTCAATCTCACTTTCACGCACCTCATAGCGCCAGCGTTCCCATCTTACTTTTGGAAATATATAAGCAGATAGAATAGCACTCAGTATAACTACAACAACTGCAATGAAATAAATAAATGATGGCCATTCAAAATAATAAGTGCCATAGCATACTAAAGCCGCTATAATCAAAAGAATTATCGTTTGCAATACACCATATAAACGCCACACTGTTAACCCTTTCCTAGAAATCTTATGAATTGGTTCTGTTCTCAAAATCGATCCCTCTCTTTCCTAATATATGTATACGTAACTAATTATCTTTTTGTTTCAAAGTTTTATCATTTTGCCTTGACGTTATCGTGCTGTCATTTCGTATTTCAATAGGGTTTGGACATCCGCTGAAAGAAGATAAAAAAACCTTACAGCCACTTTGGCTGTAAGGTTTAATCATTTTGATGAAGATAAAATTAATCTTCGTGACGACGTGGTGCACGTGAACGGCCTTGTCCACCTTCACGGCGACCTCCATCACGGCGTCCGCCTTCTCGACGATCTCCGCCGCGTCCTCCACGACGATCTCCGCCACGTCCGCCATCACGACGTCCGTTTGAGCTACGGTTACCGCCGCGTCCACGATCTCCGCCACGATTGCCAGAACGCTCACGACGCATTGGTAATGGACGTTCTTCAGTAATTGTTACTGGCGAGTCATCTGGCTCTTTTGTTAATGAACGAATTGCTGCAGCTACGACATCGGTTGCATCATGGTTTTCAAGTAATTCTGTAGCAAGTGTACGATAATCACCTAAGTCGTTGTTCGCAATAAGACCTTCAAGTGTCTCTAAAGCTAAGCGTTGTTGACCAACTAAAGCTTCGTCAGTTGTTGGTGGACGAAGTGGTGTCATACGCTTTTTCGTTGTTTCTTCTACGATACGTAAGTAACCCATTTCACGTGGCGTTACAAACGTTACCGCAAGACCTGATTTACCTGCACGGCCTGTACGACCAATACGGTGAACATAAGACTCAGGATCTTGAGGGATATCGAAGTTATAAACATGTGTTACACCAGAAATATCAAGCCCACGAGCAGCTACATCTGTTGCCACAAGAATATCAATTTTATTTTCTTTAAATTGACGTAATACTGAAATACGTTTTGCTTGGCTTAAATCACCGTGAATCCCTTCAGCAAGGTAACCACGAATTGATAACGCTTGTGCAAGCTCATCCACGCGGCGTTTTGTACGTCCAAAGATGATTGCAAGTTCTGGTTGGTGAACGTTTAATAAACGAGATAAAATATCGAACTTTTCACGCTCAGCAGACTTCACAAAATATTGATCGATGTTATCAACTGTTAATTCTTTTGCTTTAATTTTTACGATTTCTGGATCGCGCATAAATGTTTCAGCAATTTTACGAATTGCTGGTGGCATTGTTGCTGAGAACAGTAATGTTTGACGTTCAGATGGGACGTTTTCTAAGATTGAATTAATATCATCAATAAAGCCCATGTTTAACATTTCATCTGCTTCATCAAGTACTAATGTTTGAACATCTTCTAATTTTAAAGTACGACGATTGATATGATCTATAATTCGGCCAGGTGTACCAACGATAATTTGTGGTTTATTTTTTAGCGCACGAATTTGACGGCCGATTTCCTGACCACCATAAACTGATAATAATTTTACACGTTTGTCATAACCAATTTTATAAAGCTCTTCAGAAACTTGAATTGCTAATTCACGAGTTGGAGCAATTACTAATGCTTGGATGTTAGGGTTTTTTGGGTCAATTTTTTCGATAAGTGGAATCCCGAAAGCGGCAGTTTTACCTGTACCTGTTTGCGCTTGACCTAATACGTCACGACCTTCAATCGCAAAACGAATAGTACCTTCTTGGATTGGTGTTGCTTCTTCAAATCCCATACGCTTTACAGAACGTAATGTAGATTCGCTAATATTTAATTCTGAAAAATTTGTCAAACTTCTCAATCTCCTTTTTCTGCTTTTAAGTTGACAAATGGTTACATTTTCAGATGAAGTTGTCGGCAAATTCGAGCCTGTGTTGTGGAACGTTTCCGTTACTTAAAAATTCTCTCTATATGATGGTCACATAGAGCTCTCTTATATGAAAAGGAAAGCCCGGTCTTTACCGAGCGGTTTGATTCTGTCGTAATTATTCACTTTAGAATAAAACCGTTGTGTTCAAAAAAAAGTACTCTTCAATCAAATATGAAGAGTCTTCGCACAAAATGTATCCATTGCTTACACTAGTCTAACATGGGATTAACACGTATGCAACGATAACGCATGAGTCGTAATAATCTGACTACTTTAAGAACTCTTTAAAAATGACAAAACGTTAGAAAACCATTCAGAGCAATCTTCGCCATAACAAATATGGTGCTTGCCAGTATCAGATAAATACAAGGTTTTTTCGTTTGAAGTTAATTGATCAAATAAAAAGCGAGCAGTATGATAGGGCACAATTCCATCTAATTTCCCTTGTACAATATACACCGGGATTTTAATATCTTTATAATACGGCTCCACCATTCGAACAAGCTTCATGAATTCTATCGTTGAGGATAGTGGCACATGATTAAACTTATGCCGGTATCGTAAAAACAGCTCATTATTAGTCAAATTACGATGATATGCCTCTGTTGCTAGCATTTTAAAATCTTTGACAAGTTGCTTCGTGCTTACATATTTGGCAGCAGCGCTTAGTAATACGAGCTTTTTCACTTTATATCGCTTAGCTAAATAGAGCGCTATAATGCCTCCCATTGAAAATCCAACTACTATTACTTCATCTACTTTTTTGGCAAGAGCACGAAAAGCGAGCTCGGCATCCATTAACCAATGCTTAGCAGTGAAACCTCGCATTTGTAATTCTTCTCCATGTCCTGACAAGGTAGGTTCTTCAATGAGCCAATTCGTATGCGTTCGTAAATAGGTAGTAAAAGGTTCTACTTCATAAGGTCCGCCTGAAAATCCATGTATACACAACACACCTACTGACATTCTTTCACCTCTTATTGTGTAACTCATATAAGTCGATGAATGAAAGAAAGAATCGGTGAGAGAATGTCTCACCGACTCCTTGTTTCATCACTTCGTAAATGCATGTAAGATCGTTTCTAACTTCATACCACGAGAGCCTTTTAGTAAAACGATAGACTCCTCGTTAGCTTGCTGCAGTTTTTTGATAATTGGCGTATAATCATCCTCTGCATATAACAAATGGTCCTCATCAAATCTCTCTTTTAAAACTTCATTTAAATAAGTCATCCGTGGGCCAAATAAACATACATAGTCGATTTCTTCTGCATGAATATCCTTCGACAAATCTTCATGGAAACGCTTTTCATTTGGTCCAAGTTCAAGCATATCACCTAGCACAAGCCATTTTTCTGGGCGAATCGTTGTCGATGCAACAAATTGAATAGCTGCCTTTACAGAAGTTGGTGCAGCATTGTAAGCATCATTAATAAATAATGCCCCATTTGATCCATTCACTTGCTGCATGCGCATATCCGTAAGAGCTACTTGTTTTAAGGATGCACGAATTTGGTCATCGTTTAAACCTAGCTGTTGTGAAATTAACATTGCGACTAATGTATTTTTCACTTGGTGCTTCCCGAGAACTGAAATAAAGAAATCTCCTTCTATCACACCATGCGTAGAGAAGCTACTTCCATCAGCAGTTGCTTCAATATTGTCTGCATACAATAGATTGCCATTCTCTAGGCCAAATGCCACCGCTTTTAACTGCTGCTCTTTCGCAACTAACTCTTGTAGTAGCGGTTCATCTCCATCATAAAACAGCACTCCATCTGGTTGTATTCCTTGGATTATTTCAAATTTGGCTTTTGCGATTCCTGCACGAGAGCCTAAATCTTGCATATGAGCTTCGCCAATGTTTGTAATCACTGTCATATGTGGACGAGCAAGTTTCGTTAAAAACTCAATTTCACCAAAACCACTCATACCCATTTCAAGTACAGCAACATCAGTATCTTCATCTAGCTGTAATACCGTAATAGGTAAACCTAGCTCATTATTAAAATTCCCGATTGTCTTTTGTACTTTAAAAAATGGTGTTAGCGTTCCTGCTAAAATATCTTTCGTCGATGTTTTACCATTTGAACCAGTAATGCCAATAAACTTCGCCTTATGCTCACTGCGATAGGCACGTGCCATTTGCTGAAGCGCCACTTCTGGATCATCTACAAAGAGTAATGGTACACCTTGAGGTGGATTCGGTTCATCTTTCTGCCAAAGAGAAGCTCCTGCTCCTTTTTCAATAGCCTGCAGAACGAATTTATGACCATTGGCCTTTTCACCACGAAATGGAACAAACAAGTCCCCTTGTTGAATTGTTCTAGTATCAATGGAAATTCCTGATACGACCGTGTCACCAAAAGCTGGTACTTCTTCATTTAACCATGTAGCTAACTGCTTTAATGTTTTTTTCACAATAATCCCACTCAGTCTATTTTATAGTGAAGCTGTTGTTTTTCTTCAAAACGCTCAATTGCTAGAGTAATCAGACGATCAATAAGCTCTGGATAACTTACATTTGTATGTTGCCAAAGAAGCGGATACATACTTACAGGTGTAAAACCTGGCATTGTATTTACTTCGTTAATATAAATGCTGTTATCGGCCGTCACAAAAAAGTCCGCACGAACTAAACCGCTTCCATCAATAGCTTTGAACGCACGTTTAGCTAGCTCCTGTAAATTAGATACTGTATCCTCAGTAAGCTCTGCTGGAATAATAAGGACCGTTGAGCCATCTTTATATTTAGAGTCATAATCATAAAATTCAGTGACTGGTTTAATTTCACCAGGTACAGAAACTTCCGGGAAGTCATTTCCTAGCACAGCAAGTTCAATTTCACGAGCGATTATACCTTGCTCAATTACAATTTTACGATCATACTGTAAGGCTATTTCGATAGCCTTCACTAATTCATCGCGATTTGTTGCCTTGCTAATTCCAACACTTGACCCTAAGTTTGCAGGTTTAACAAACATCGGCCAATCCAGTTTTTCTTCGCAACGAGCAAGGATAGCCTCCTGTTCATTAGCCCATTCACTACGAATGAAATACGTATATGGAACTTGTGGTAAGCCGGCAATTTCAAATAATTGTTTCATAACTACTTTATCCATGCCAGTTGCTGATGCTAACACACCATTTCCTACATACGGTAGATTTAGAACTTCAAGTAAACCTTGGACAGTACCATCTTCACCATTAGTACCATGAAGCAATGGGAAAATTGCGTCAAATTGTACGGATTTACCATCTTTATCAATTAAGAAATCTGTAATATTATTTTCTAAAATAGTGGCATTATCACCAAATTGTAATTCTTCAATTGTACTTGCAGGTTTTTTTAGACGCTCACCGCGGCGCCACTCCCCTTCAAGGGTAATGAAAATCGGATATACTTCATACTCCTCGAAATTCAAAGCTCCCGTGACTGCACATGCTGTCGATAATGACACCTCATGCTCGGCTGACTTTCCACCGTATAATAAACCGATTCTTTTTTTCATTTTTGTGCCCTCCACATACTTCTTGAGTACTATTAGTTTATCATGAAACGTCTTTATAAATGACATCAATTTCGCCTTGCCGTAATTGTAGCTGACGCTTTGCTTTCGCTACATAAAACATTTGTAGCTGTCGCTACGTAAAACATCAAAACAATTACTGAATGACGTTAAAAATCTCACCGTAATTTTGACGGTGAGATTTAGTGTATATTCATTCTACGTACAAATGAATAGATCAATTATGCCTAGGCATAATTGCGTCAGGAATCAGCTTTGTGCTTCGGCCTGCGTGACGCAGGTCAGTTAGTCGCTGAAAGAAGTTAAATAATATAAATCAATTCATCGTGCTCATTTTTCAAAATTGTACTTTTTAAATCATCCCATACCTCATCTGGATAGGAATACTCTGACAGATTGCGAATTTCGATACCATAAGCTACTTTAGGCTTTTCAATTCTATACAATGATAACAGTGCCCCATCTTTAGTAAAAGAACGATAAGCACGCAAAAATTCCGGTGAAATAGCAGGAATACTCGATTTCACCTTCCGTCGCCAAAAACCAGTGCTACGTTCCTTTTCACGAATCAAACTGTTCAAAACATTAGCAATGAGTAAATCGAAATCACTTAAATGGCGAAAATAAATTTTAGTCATTTTCTCTAAATCTGAAGAATAATAGACAAATCGATTTTGTAATTTATTAAAAAATGGCGAAGTAATCGGTTCCTTTTTATGACTTATGTAAAGCAGCTCTCCTTGTTCCATCGGTGTTAGTTGGTCTAGCCTCTTCTCATCCATAAAGTCTATCCAACATAATTCTTTGGATTCTGTAGCTTTTTTTACAAACTGAGGTACTTCCTCTTCTGATATATAATCGAACTGTGTATGCATATTAAAGGAACCATCTTCATAGGAATGTTTCAATAACAGTAAGTGATGCAGTGGTTCAAGTGCAGCCACAAATTGCGGGAATTTAAGCCCGCTAAAAACAACAAATTTATCGACCTCATTCATATGAACATAAATATGATACATAAAATCGTCAGCTGACTTCAATTTTTTAGCCACAACCATCACCCCATTCTTCACTATATTATAAAACTAAACTTGAATTTTTTGAAACATTTTATGTTAATAATCGTCATAACAATATTCACAGGCGTAAAAGTGTTTTTTACGTTATAATATGAATGTTAAAGATGCTATTGCATATGTTTTTTAACTACTCGGAATGAGCACATTTAGAACGAATATAATTCTATTCATTTCTTACAAATATTTGAGAGGATTCATCATATATATATTTGGTAGTATATTGAATCGGAATTAATTTAAATCAAATTTACTCATTAAGAGATACTATTTTGATATAGGTGGCTTGTATGGAAAATAAACGAAA
This sequence comes from Lysinibacillus sp. EB271-A1-10B, assembly GCF_058791335.1. Taxonomy (NCBI): domain Bacteria; kingdom Bacillati; phylum Bacillota; class Bacilli; order Caryophanales; family Bacillaceae; genus Lysinibacillus; species Lysinibacillus sp. EB271-A1-10B. The sequence continues at coordinate 112,592 of NZ_JBYTDL010000012.1, read as the reverse complement.
TTTCGCGAATCGTTTTGACTGGACGCTCGCTTTTATACTACTTTGCTTTCTAGTCATAAGTTTGTTAGCCATTTCGTCGGCGCAAACATCAGGTCAGTACGGCATTAACTATGTTCCTTTACAATTGCGATGGTACGTCATTTGCTCAGTAATTATTGGAATAGTTATGTTTTTTGAACCTGACCAATATAAAAAATTGTCTTGGTATATGTACGGTGGAGGTATCTTCTTATTAGTACTGCTTATTTTCATGCCAGAAGGGCCAGGACAAATCGGTGAAAAAATTAATGGTGCAAAAAGCTGGTTTAAAACACCTCTAGGAAATATTCAACCTTCTGAGTTTATGAAAACCTTTTACATTTTAGCACTTGCTCGACTTATTAGTAAGCATCACGAAGTTTATTCTTTTAAATCCTTAAAAACGGATTTCATATTGCTAGGTAAAATCATTGCTACACTATTACTACCTTTAGCTCTTATTCTGAAGCAGCCTGACCTTGGTTCAGCCTTAGTATTCTTCGCCATTACGGCTGCTGTTGTCATTGTAGCAGGTGTATCATGGAAAATTATTTTACCAACTTTTTTAGGTGGCGCTATAGTAGGTGGTTCTTTTTTATGGATGGCACTCTATATGCAAAGTTTTTTAGAGAACACATTCGGCTTAAGACCATATCAGTTTGCTCGAATCTATTCTTGGTTAGATCCGTATTCATATTCTTCTAGTGATGGATACCATTTAATTACTTCCTTGAATGCCATTGGTTCAGGTGAGATTTTCGGTAAAGGTTACCGCGGTCGTGAAGTTTACGTTGCCGAAAATCATACCGATTTTATTTTTACAGTTATCGGAGAAGAATGGGGTTTTATTGGTGCTAGTATCGTTATTTGTTTATTCTTTTTATTAATCTATCATTTAACAAAAACTACACTATTATTGAAAGATCCATTCTCAACATATGTATGTGCTGGTATTATTGCAATGATTACATTCCACGTACTTGAAAATATCGGTATGACTGTTCAGTTATTACCTATTACAGGTATTCCCCTACCGTTTATCAGTTATGGGGGAAGTTCATTGATGGGGAACGCTCTAGCCATCGGTCTTGTTTTCAGTATGCGTTTCCACTATCGTACTTACATGTTTACCACTCACGATGATGACGATTAATTGTGAATAAAAAAATGGGTAGCCTCATTAAGAGACTACCCATTTTTATTTGTAAAACGAGTTAAGCTTGAACTTGCGGTGTTTGCGTTGGTGGTGTGAGCACTTTTAAAAGTTCAAGTCGAGACTTTGTTACAGTGGCTGTTACACCCAACTTAGATAAATTCGAAACAATCTTTTTCAAATCTACTTCTTTTGTCATACATTCCACCTCAATCTTTCCTCGAATTTATATAACGTTTTATTTCCAAAAAAGTTTCATTTTTGCAAAGCGTATGATGTCTGACGAGTTAATCTCTTTCTATCATACCATTTAAATTTGCTTTAAAATTTTTCATTTTTGTTACAATGTAAATTTTTCCTCTTTTCAAACCATTTACCACTAAATAACAAAATTCAAACGCAATAAAATAAAATACCGATATACCCTCTAGTAGTATACCCTAGAAATAATTTAATACTCTATGCGACATTCGATACAAAAAATTAAAAATGGAATGAGTCCATTTAGTTACTTACGTTAGCTCGTCATTCTTTTTTTGTGTCAATATAATTCCATTGTTAACAGTTTGTCATTTTTTATACAGTGTTCAGCCTCTTTTCTCTACTGCACTCGCTCCTATTTTACAGCTGCCCTTAAGAAGTTGCCCAGCCTTCGCTATATAAAACCTTAGTATACACGTTAACAAAATATCCCCCCCCTACTTTAGTAATGATCAAAGAAGTATTTAAGCTGTTTTATTCTTCCGCCTTCTTGTAATAACAATAATAAGAGAGGTAGAATATACATACTAAAATATTGTATGAAAGCAGGGGACTGTATGAAAAAGGCAATTTTATTATTAATGTCTGTCCAATTCCTCGTCTACCTTGGGTTTGGAATTATTATACCTGTCTTACCTGAGGTTATAGTTCAGCAAAGTTGGGATAATATACATGTAGGTGGCTTACTTACAGTGTATTCGCTCGCCAGTTTTTTCACTGCTCCTCTTTGGGGTATGCTGTCCGATAAGGTAGGTCGTAAGCAACTTATATTAATAGGTCTTGTAGGTTTTAGCTTAAGCTTTGTTATTTTTTCATTATTTATTAATAATTTAGTAATGTTATACATCTCACGCGTTGTTGGTGGTTTGTTCTCAGGAGCACTATATACAGCTGTAACAGGCTTTGTAGGAGATATGTCGAGTGAGGAGGATCGCAATAAATATATGGGTCTCATGGGCATGTCCATCGGGCTCGGTTTTATTTTTGGTCCAGCAATAGGTGGTATGCTCGGACACTATAGCTTGCAACTACCCTTTATCGCTTCAGCAACACTAATCGCACTATTATTTATTTATGCAAGTTTCGTTTTAAAAGAACCTATAAAACGAAAAGATACAAATAAACGTGCCATTGTGCCAAAGGGTGCTACAAAAATGTTGCAGTACCGTGTACGTTATTTATTTATGTTCTCATTTTTAGTGACTTTTATGCTGGCAGGAGTGGAAGCGACTTTCCAGTTGTTCCAAATTGATCGAATTCAAATTACACCATTACAAATTGGTTATTTGTTCATGTTTAGTGGCTTTGTAGATGCAGCTATTCAAGGCGGTGTGGTTAGACGAATTAAAAACGGAAGCGAGACAAATTGGCTAATAGGTGCACAAATTGTCACAGCAATGGGTATGCTTTTATTCACTTTAACAGCTAACTTATTTATGGCCGGTTTAGCCCTCTGTGTTTTCACAGCAGGAAATGCACTCGCAAGAACATGCGTTGTATCTCTTTCAACTAAAGAATCTGGTGGTCAATACGGCACTGCCGCAGGTCTTTCCTATTCGATGGATAACCTAGGGCGCATTCTAGGTCCACTATTCTTCACTTGGCTATTTACTATGCATTCTAGTTTAGGCTATTATACTTCAGCAGCAATAGCCGTCGTTTCAATAAGTTTAATATTTATTTTTAAAGCATCAAATAAATCTTTACGACTTGAATAATTTGTTGATAAAAAGCCGTAACTTACTAGTAATTCAAAGCGTGTAAAACACATCAAGGAATATTGGAGCGGACTATCGGAGGGCTCTGCATGAACAAAACAACAAATTTTTTTCTTCCAAAAGAGCTGGAATCGTTTCGTTTTGAAATTGAAGAAACACTGATTTCAGCAATGATTATCACACCCTATAAGCGATCAACTACATTAACGGAAAGTAAATTTGCTGGAGAACCTTATTTACCATATTACCAGACGTATCCGAAAGATATTGCAGGTGAGCCTATGCGACTATTAGCTCAAATTAACTTTGCAGAAATGCCACCTCTAAAGGATTTCCCATCTCAGGGTATTCTGCAATTTTTTATTTCATCTAATATTTTCGTGAATGCTGATCATTATCACGAAGATATTTTTCAGCAATTTTATAAAATACGTTTTTATCCTACCGTAAATTTTGAAGCAATACCCCCTAGTCAGGAGTTTTTAGCACAAGCAGCAGACGATCAGTTCCCTATTCGTCAGGAATTAGCATTACAATTTCAACCGATTCAAGAACCTGTTTCTGCTTTAGATTATCGAGCTTTACATTATTTACCTGACTTAATTCCTTCATCAGAAGATGTTGATTTACGGGAAATTTATTTACAACACTTCTTAGGGGCTGGAGCTAAAATTGGCGGTTACGCCTATTTTATAGAGGAAGATATCCGTCACGAATCACAGCTTCTTAAACGATATGATGTATTGTTACTCCAAATCGACTCTAATGATGAAATCGGTATTATGTGGGCAGATAGTGGTGTTGGAAAATTCTTCATTAACCAAGAAAAGCTCCTCCAAAAGGATTTCTCTGATATTTTATTTCAATGGGAGCATTACTAATCAGTTATCTTCATGCAGCAACAATTGTTTTTCTGTGCGAAAGCAACGATACAAAACTATTTCAATACAATAAGGCAAAATGGATTTTGGATTACCTCGTTCTTGTTTGGAGGTAATCCTTTTCCATGCTTACTAACCAAATTTCATCTCTTCTTTCCACTTATAAAGTAAGTTATACTAAGTGTATTGCACAAATATAGTAAAGGCAGGTGTAGGAATGAGTATTTTTACCGATGTTGGATATCTAGTACCTTTAATTATGTTTGTTAATATTTTGGCAGCAATGGTCATAATTTTTTTAGAGCGTAAAGATGCCACTTCTACATGGGCATGGATTCTCGTACTGTTTTTCATTCCATTAGGTGGGTTTATTTTATACTTGATGTTCGGGCGACAACTACGAAAAAAACATTTATTCCGTTGGGAAGGACGCAAGGATATCGGTATCGATAACCTCATTAGCTATCAGACAGAAGCGATTCGAGATAATACGTTCGAGTTTCGGATCGAAAATGCGGAAAATTATAAAGAAATGATTTACATGCATCTTAAAACAAATAATGCTGTATTAACGCAGGATAACCACATTGATATTTTTGAGGATGGCGCAAACAAATTTGAGCAGTTGCTTGCAGATATTGATGCAGCAAAAGATCATATTCACATTCAATATTATATTTTCCGTTTAGATGACCTAGGTACACGCATTGTTAATGCACTTATTAAAAAGGCAAAGCAAGGAGTTAAGGTAAGAATCTTATATGATGAAATGGGCTCACGCAATGTTAAAAAACGTCATTTCAAAGAATTGCTTGCTGCAGGTGGAGAAGTCGAAGTATTTTTCCCATCCATTTTGCCACTTATAAACCCTCGTTTAAATTTTAGAAATCACCGAAAAATTGTTGTGATTGATGGTCGTATTGGTTATATTGGTGGTTTTAATGTTGGAGATGAGTACCTCGGTCTACAAAAAAAGTTTGGCTATTGGAGAGATACACATTTACGTATCGAAGGTAGTTCCGTCCATCCATTACAAACTCGCTTTTTACTTGATTGGAACCAAGCTTCCGCACAACAGAAAATGGGCTATTCAGATCGTTACTTCCCTGCTATTCCGAAAAAAGGCAATGTGGGCTTACAAATCGTGTCTAGTGGACCTGACTCTGACTGGGAACATATTAAAATAGGCTACTTAAAGCTTATTAATATGGCGAAAAAGTATATATATATCCAAACGCCATATTTCATCCCTGATGTTAGTTTTTTAGAGGCTATTAAAATTGCGACACTTTCAGGCATTGATGTAAGGATCATGATTCCAAATAAGCCTGATCATATGTTTGTTTATTGGGCTACATATTCATACGTAGGACAATTATTGCGTGCAGGAGCAAAAGTTTATATTTATGAAAAGGGCTTTATTCATGCTAAAGCAATTATTATTGACGATGAAGCATCTACTATCGGTACTGCAAACCTTGATGTACGCAGTTTCAGTTTGAATTTCGAAGTAAATGCCTTCATTTATGACTCAACGATTTCACATCAGCTTGCTGAGCTGTTTGAAAAGGATATTTTTGATTGCACTGAATTAACTTGGGAAATGTACCAAAATCGTTCCGCGTTAATTAAATTTAAAGAATCCATTTCACGCTTATTAACACCGATCTTGTAGAATATAGAAAAGGAAGAGAGCTAGTTCGTATCATTACGAACAACTCTCTTCCCTTTTTTATTTCACACCTAGATATTCTTCTAGCGTTATATTTTGTTTTTTTATGTCTTTTGCTATGTCTACACCCACATAACGGTAGTGCCATGACTCATACATATAACCTGTGATGCCCTCTTTATTTTGGGGGAATCGTAAAATAAAACCATAGTCTTGAGCATGTGTAAATAACCATTGGCCTGCTGGTGTTTCACCGAATTCTTCAGTTAACCATAATTTATCTTTACCTACTTCCCCTATATCAAAAGCCAAACCGGTCTGATGTTCTGAATAACCAGGGCGAGCACTATAGCGATCAGCGGCAGCTTGCCCATCACGGTTTACATAGTTATTATATAATGTTGTTTGATATTCAAAAGATCGATAGCCACTAAAAGCTACTAAATCAAAACCTTGTTGTTTTGCAGCAGCAAGCATTTTATTTAGAGCTTGACGAGCCTCTGGACTTTCTTCAGGCGCAAAGGTAGATGGTAGCGGATATATTTTATTCGCTAATAAAATACCTTTAATATATGTCGGCTCAGTTGGTAATGTTTGATTTGGTATATAGCCATTTTCATCTACCTTCTGCTCAGGCTTCACCGGATTATCCGCTGTATTTTTCGGCTCTTCTTTTACAGGTGAATCTTTTTTAGTTGGTTCTGCTGCTTGTTGTTCATTTTCATCTGATGCATTACTTATCTGTTTATTTTTATAGTTATAAACTACGAAAATAGATGCGATAAGCGCCACCGAGATTAAAGCACCCAGGATGAGTGGAAAACGTTTCTTTTTCACTATTTTTTTACCCCTTTTAAAGTTATCCAGTACCACATGGTAGTATTCTCTTTCAAAGAATTTAGAAAGAACAGTCCTAGTAAGTACCGATACTATTTTGTACTATATTGGTATAGTCTTATTTTAGCACTGTTCACAATTTAGGGTGTAGATTTTCACCAATGATTTTCAAACTTCTTTCAGAGGGTGCCAAAACACCTGTACCTGTCGCTACTCTTTCGATACAAAAAACATTTGCTGAAAGAAGTTTAAGCCTCCGGCCGATCCCAGACACATTTATGCCGAGGCATAATTGATAAATTAGTCAGTGAGAATAATAATAAACACTACTATAGAAGCAATTGAGAAAAAGATTGCCATGTACTTCATCCATTTTGCTTCTTTTATATAACCTTGCTCTTTAAAACTTTTTGCTCTAAATCCATTCGATACGGCAAACATAATAGTCATTGCACATACCGCAAAGTTAAAATTACCTATGATAATAAATACGATAGCCGCGATACTAAAAATCGCGACTAGAATAGATGATAGCCACTTTGTATTCATCTTACTGTCCTCCTAAAAAAATCGAGGCTACATAGGCGCCTCGACAAATAATTTTATGAGTTTACTTTTTCCGGATGTTCCGAATAAAATTTTCGACCGATATATGTTTGAATAATCAATAATGCACCGCTGACCGACCAGTAAAGTGGTAGGGCTGCCATAGATGACATTGAGATAAAGACAATCATAATTGGTGAAATATAAATAAACATTTTCATTTGTGCTTTTTGTTGCTCTGGTACTGTCCATAATGATACACGTGCTTGAACTAAATAAACAATACCTGCGACAATTGTCATAGCGATATCAGGTGAACCTAAGCTAAACCATAAAAATTCATGTGTTTTCACATCTGTAGAATATAAGATAGAGAAATAAAGACCCATGATAATAGGCATTTGAATTAACATTGGTAAACAGCCCATGTTAAGTGGATTGATGCCATGTTTTTGATATAATGCCATCATTTCTTGCTGATGCTGCATTTGCTCTTCTTTTGTCTTAGCTTCCTTCATCTTTTTCTGAACAACTTCCATTTCAGGCTTAAACGCATCCATTTTCGTTTTCATCTTTTGTTGCTGACGGTAATTCTTTAACATAATCGGCATTAAAACTAAACGAATAAGAACCGTAATAGCGATAATTGCTAAACCATAGCTACCTGAAAAAATAGTGTTACCGAAAAATTCCAATAAAAATTCCATAGGTTTTACAAAGATACTATAGAAAAAACCTTCTTTGTTTTGCACAGCTTGACAGCCACTAAGAACAAAAACGGCAAGTCCAAGCATTGTAAACAGCTTCAAATTCCTCATTTTTTTCCACCTACTATTATTTATCAACTAAAATGAAGTATACATTATTGGGTCCATTATTATCAAATAGCAAGCATAAAAAAGATGCGAGCTTTAGCATCGCTAATACGTCCGCATCTATTTATTAATCTTTTTATGACTTTAAACGTTTTGAAGCTCTGATTCCGCCATCTCAAAACGATAAAACTCATGGTGTAGCTCGTCTCGGAAATGTTTAGGCGTTACCCCAGTATATTTTTTAAAGATGCGGGTAAAATAGCTTTGATTACAGAAATGGAATTGATCCGAAATAGAAGTTATACTTTTATTAGTGTGTCTAAGGTAGTACTGTGATTCCTCTACTCGACGAACATTTAGATATTCAACAAGTGTAATACCAACATGTTCTCTAAATATACGTGATAAGTGACTCGTACTTATATGAAAATTATTTGCGATGCTTTCCACTGTTAAGTCATTTTCCAATTCATCATTTATATACATTATTACTTTATTAACGGTCTGGTGACGAAAAGTCGGTTGCTTGCGATCTGCGATGAAGTAGACAAAAAAAATCAATTAAATCATCAGCGAATTGTAAAAATTCTGCGTCTTTCATTTGATTTTCAATCATATCATTACAAGCAATGTTAAAAGCAAAAGCTTTTTTCGAAGGAACTTGATTGTCTAGCAATTTACGTGCAACAATTGACGACAAAACAGAAAAATAACTTCGAACAATTTTAATGACTTGTTTGCCAAAACGTATGGAAAGAATATCAATTAATTTATGCAAAGATTTCTTAGCCTTCGCAGATTCTAAATGGTAAATTTCAAATACTAATTTCGACTCAATATTAAAAAATTCTTCTACACCGATGTATTGGTTAATACTATCGATTTCCTGAAAGTATCTTTTGGATATCGTTTCTGACATAGAATGTTGATGTAATTGCATAATCTTCCCCATCTTTCCTCAGATTGCACGAATTGCTGTTACAATTCTTGACACCAATCTACTTATTTCAAAATAAGAAAATAGTATTTCCTTATCAATTGTACGAATTGAGTCATATTTCATATATTATATAATAAAAATAACCCAACTATACCATCAGTCACAAAAAAAAATAGACTATACAGTGAATTTTACCATATTCTGCGATTTCCTTTCAACCACATTTTGTCTTTCACTCTAGTTCTAATTTATCATATATGCATAGTAGAAACCTCGTAAACTTATGTCGCACAATTAAATTTTACCATATATATATCAAGCTGAATTAGTAATTTTTTAAAATTTGTTACAAATTATGTAATGTTGTTTTACACCTAAATTTTTCATCAATCGACATTTCTCTTTTTTATTCCGAAATCTTCTCTATATAATTTATATGAATATGTAGTAAAATAGATGATAATACTATTTTTAAAAGTTTAGACGAGGTGTTAATAGTGGATCCAAAACAAATAGAAGAAATTATGGAGATTATTAAAGAGTTCTTTCCCGAGAATACTTCTATCGCAATCTCCGATACAAACGAATACTTGTACTACCAAGCAAGCAAAAAAGTGGATTTAAAGATCAAGCCTGGCGACCCAATTAAAGAAGGTTCAGCAGCTCATAAAGCGCTAAACTACGGACAAAAGATTAGCTCTTACATTGAGCCTGATGTATTTGGAGTAGCATATTACGGCATGAGTATTCCTTTAATGGAGGAAGGCGAAACTAAGGGTGCTATCACTGCAATCTTCCCACAAAAGCCATCAGCATTTTTAACGAACTACATTACTATTAAAATTGATGACTGCTGGTACCCAATCAAACATGATCAAGTTATTTATCTTGAAACACAGCTTCGAAAAACATTTGTTAAGACGATGAGTCGTGAAGGCTACCACCGCTTGAACCTAAGTGATCTTGAGCTATTTTTAGCACCTGACTCATTTATACGTTGTCACCGCTCTTATATCGTTAACATTGACTACATTGATGAAATTCAACCAGATTCTCATTCAACGTTTTTATTAATTATGAAAGACGGTACTCGTATTCCAGTTAGCCAACGCTACGCAAGTTACTTCCGTCGTTCTTTAGGCTTCTAATTTTTTATAAGTACAGCGAGCATTTTAATTGTTCGCTGTACTTTTTTTCTTACTGAAATTAAATGCTCTTCACCAACCAGTCGGAACGGAAATCAACCCCACATTATATTACTGAATTTTCAAAAGTAAAATCATCTAAAAACAATACACCTCTACATTAAAACGTTTTCTCTGTCGAAAATTCGTTTTTATGCTCATTTTTCCTGTTTTTACTCAATTTAATGCTATTTCTAAAGTAATTGTGACAATTTGGTGATAGTATTATTCAAATGGTTGGTGTCATACTACAACTAAATAAACAGAAAATTCTTACACGTTTTTTCTAGTTTTGTAATCGGTTTCCATAAAACTTTTTAGGGGAGGACTTTTTAATGGATGCAATTATTCAAAAACGCATAGGCTTAAAAGAACTTGAAAGTAAAATCGTTACTGCTGATGAAGCTGCAGCACTTATCTCAAACGGTGATGTAGTTGGTATGAGTGGATTCACTCGTGCGGGGGACGCAAAAGTTGTTCCTATGGCTTTAGTAGAGCGCGCTAAAAACGAAAAATTCAAAATTGATGTATATACAGGGGCTTCTTTAGGACCTGAAGTTGATAAATACTTAGCTGAAGCTGGTGTTATCCGCAAACGTGGACCATTCCAAGGAGATGCAGGTATTCGTAACTTAATTAACTCTGGGGATGTACTATATGTAGATGCTCACCTTTCACATAATGCTGAATTAGTTCGCCAAGGAATTATCGGACCAATTAAACATTTAATCCTTGAAGCTGTTGCTATTACAGAAGATGGCTTCATCATCCCAACAAATTCAGTTGGTAACTCACCTATCTTTGCTGAATACGCTGAGAATATTATTATCGAGTTAAATATCTCTCACCCAGAGGCTTTAGTAGGTATCCACGATATCTATGTACCAGCTGAGCAAGGTAAACGTGAAGCGATTCCAATGACTGATGCTATGCAACGCATTGGTGATATCGGTATCAAAGTTGATCCAGCTAAAATTAAAGCGATTGTTATTTCTGAAGAGCCTGATGCTCCTTCATTAATCGTACCACCAGATGAAGAAACACAAACAATGGCTAACATTTTATTAGACTTCTTCCGTGATGAAATTAAAGCGGGTCGCTTAACAAAACAATTAATGCCATTACAATCTGGTGTTGGTTCTGTTGCAAACGCTGTACTTGACGGCTTCGCTGATTCAGAATTTGAAGATTTAGTTGTTGCTTCTGAAGTACTTCAAGATGCTGTATTCAACTTAATTGATGCTGGTAAAGTTAAATTTGCTGCAGCTACTTCAATTACGCTGACTGAAGAATTACAGAAAAAAGTATACGGCAATTTAGAAAAATACGCTGATAAAATTTGCCTACGTACACAAGAAATTTCTAACCACCCAGAGCTTATCCGTCGTTTGGGTCTAATTTCAATCAACACTGCTCTAGAATTAGATATCTACGGTAACGTAAACTCAACTCACGTATCAGGTACTCGTATGATGAATGGTATCGGTGGTTCAGGTGACTTTGCACGTAACGCACGTCTAGGTATTTTTGTTACTAAATCATACGCAAAAGGCGGCGCTATCTCTTCAATCGTGCCAATGGTTTCTCACGTAGACCACACTGAACATGATGTTGATGTAATCGTAACTGAGCAAGGTATTGCTGACTTACGTGGTCTTGCACCACAAGAGCGTGTACCTTTAATTATCGAAAACTGTGCACACCCAGATTACAAAGAACAACTTTGGGATTACTATAACCGTGCTCTAGAAGCAACTGGCGGCCATCAAACACCTCATATTTTAGAGGAAGCACTTTCTTGGCACGTAAACCTTGCTAAAAACAAGACAATGAAAAAAGAAGTTTCTAAAGCTTAATTTTCATAATTCAGGAACGCCTCATTAAGTCAAAAAACTTATGAGGCGTTCTTTTTTTGTCGAAAATGGTATAATAAGAGTGATATTCATTCTCATTAACATATAATTTTGTATCGGAGGAGCTATGAAGAAACTTATTTATTTGATTATATTCTTTTCGTTTTTCGACCTATTTACTCAACTTCCTGTCATGAGTACATATGCAGAATCCTTAGGGGCATCAGCCTTCATTACCGGCCTAGCAGTAGGTATGTATTCCCTTTCCAATACATTTGGTAATGTTATCTCTGGTTTTTTAACAGATCGTAAAGGACCATTCGTTATTTTAATCCTAGGTCTCTTAACGACAGGCCTTTCACTATTCCTTTATAATTTTGTAGAAGATCCTATTATTCTATTAGTAGTCCGCTTTGTACATGGATTAGTTGCGGGCTTTATCGTTCCTGCTGCTTTCACATTTTTAGCGAATGCTACTGAGCAAGAAAAGAGAGGTAAGGGCAGTGCTATCTCTGGAGCATTTGTTGGTATCGCTGCAATAATCGGTCCTGCATTTAGCGGAATTTTAGCGAGCCGTACTAGCGTACCATTCGTTTTTAATATAACTGCATGCTTTATGCTCTTATTAGGGATACTTGCCTTCTTTTTACTAAAATCAAATCAAGTAAAAAAAGAAAAGTCTGCTCCAACTGCAAACATTCCCTTTTATGTACTTTTTAATAATCCAGGGACATTGAAAGCCTTCACCAGTGCATTCTTTTTAATGTTTTCTCAAGGAGTTATTGCCTATCTCCTTCCACTAAAAGTCCACTCTTTAGGCTTTGATTCACGTTTAAGTGGGACTTTGATGAGTACATTTGGCATTATTGCTGTTCTCATATTTATTTTGCCTACTAACCGTATTTTCGATAAGGTTGCTCCCATCAAAACATTATCACTTGGTATAGGTTTAATGGGGATCAGTCAATTATTAATTAGTCAGGCAGATTCAAGTACGTTACTTTATATTGCAATGGCTTGCTATGGAATCGGGTTTGGCTTCTTATTCCCATCAGTCAATTCACTTTTAATCGACTCTACGACGGCAGAAGTCCGCGGAAAAGCCTATGGTTATTTTTATGCCTTCTTCTCACTAGGAGTTGTCCTAGGTTCCTCATTACTCGGATGGCTCTCACTAGGTATTGTCAGTGGCTTTATATTTACCGGAATTGTATTATTAGTATTTGCAACGATCATCATATGTACACAAAAAAGACCTTCTCACGTAAAATGAGAAGGTTTTGTTGTTATTTCTCTTGTTCCTGAATTTCTCCATTAAAGTAATGGATACCTGTATGCCCTCCACCTTCAGCAACCATTTCATTTGAAGCTATTTTTGTTGGAGACGTTCCGGCTTCTGTCGCTACTTCAGTAGATATACGCTCTGTAATGTGTTCAGGCATCTCCATATTCGTTGTATTCAAATAAGATGCTACTTTAGATTTTGCATTATTAAACATACTCAATGCTTTATCTCGGTTTTCTTTTTTACTTAAATAAGATGCTGCTAATGTTAACCCTACTAGCATAACACCTGATCCTTTACGTTTCGCCATTATAAATCCCTCCCAAAAAAATAAAAACTAGCTCTGTAATATATCTTTTCCCTATTTTTTGAGGACTAAACATAATTTTTATATACGTTACAGCATATATAAAGAGAGAGTCATCTATTCCCCTTCGCTTCCATAATATAAACACATTTCTTAGTACATCTATATTTTTTCGCAAATAGTTAATTATTCTTCTACAAAATTTCATGGTAAGCATTTTTTTCATAATTACAATATTTTTGTGATTTTTTATGATTACAAAGGACAAGTAAAGGGAATTAATGAATTTATACTAATAACAGGAGAGTGATTATCATGAAAGATTTAGATTCAGTATATGATTGGGTAGACATGGCTTCCTTAGTAGGTGGAGCAGGCATCTTAACAATACTAATTTATAGTATTTTACTGTAAGGAGCTGCATGAATGGTCTATAAAAAATCAATTATGCCTTGGCGTAATTGCGGTCCAGAATCGGCTTTGTGCAAGCACAAAGAACTCCTTTCCGATTCTGTGACATCCTCCGGAGGATTTAACTTCTTTCAGTAAATGTTTTACAAAAACATTTACTGAAAGAAGTTAAAAGGCAATCCGCTTATTAATAAGCAGATTGCCTTATCTTTATTGTTTTACATCATTGTAAGCATCGGATTTTTCAAATGCTGCAACTACATAAGAACAAACCGCTTCCATTTTATTGCCCTGTTCACGTGCATACGCTGCGGCATGATCCAACAATTTTTTGGCCACCCCTTGGCCACGGAGCTTATCTGATACATATGTGTGATCCATGACCATTACTTGACCCTTTTGCTGCCATGTAATTTCCGCTAATCTTTCCCCTTCTTGCTCATAAACAAAAGCATGCTTTTTATCCGCTTGCTGTTGTAATTGAAATTCCATTTCTCACCACTCCTTTTTATCATAGTACCATAGCTTTTTATACTTTTACAAAGCTAGTGGGTGGCACTTTTAAAAAATATAAACCTTATAGAAAAATAAAAGAATCCGCTCACTTTCTCTAGCAATCAGGAGAAAATGTTGCAGATTCTTTTCTATCAATTTTGCCTTGGCATAATTGCGTCCAGATTAATTAAACCATGATGCGATTGTATCCTTTAAATTAGCAAAGAAATTTTTCACACTTTCCCAGAATCCTTTATCTTCCATTAGCGATCCGAATTTTTCTTTAATCGTACTGCTAATATCATCTAATTGTTCAGACCATTTACCAAAATCAATATCTAGTTTACTAATCTTGTTCATCAAATCAACTAGCAATTGACGGTCCTTATCACTTAAATTAATTTCAAGCTTGTTTAATTGCTCTTGCACAATCTTTTCAACTTCTTCTTTGGTCGCTGGCTTTGATTCTGCAATTTCTTTTTTGATTTCTGTTAGTAACTCTGCAACCTTGGCATCTTCCACTCCTGCCGATTGCGTAAGAGTAGTTGCTACTGATAGCTCGTCATTTGCAACATCTGTACGCTCAGTATCAAGCTTTTCACCTGTTGTTACTTCGTAAGCTTTATATATTCCCACAAGCGCTGAATGACCTGTTACTGCTTTAGGTGCAGCCACCTGTACTGTTGCATCTTCAATACCTGCAGTTAGCATGGCATTTGCATACATTTCAGATGTAACCTGTGTAATGTTTGATGGTGTAACAATTTCAATAACTAACCCTTCTCCTGCATTTTTACGCGTGATTTTGGCAGAAGAATACATACGAGAACTTGAATTACTATCTTTAATATATTTAGCTAAGTCTTGACCTGATACTGTTATTTCTTCAACTTCAGGCTCTTCGTTCACTTTTAATGACTTTTTAACAGACTCTTTTTCAGCCTCAGATAAGTTTGCACCATATACGACAATCGGTACTCCTAATTTTTCATCAATTGCTTTAGGTGGCGTATTATCAGCCGCAAAACCTGTTGCGGGTGCCATCACGCCAAAAACTAACATTGTCGCTGTTAGTATTTTTATCCACGTTTTTTTCAAATTGTGTGACCCCTTTCGTCCAAAAACTCATTTGGCCTGTAAAATACATGCCAATCAATTACTAAACAATTATTAGTACGAAAAAAAGACGAGAAGGTTTCAAAAGGCTCTCGTCTTTTTCTTTAATTTCATTTAGTAGTCGTTCATACTCTTAGTGTAGAAGAATGTCCTCTACACTAAATTTCCTCTGTCCAACCATCCTGCTGTTTCACTTTACCAGCTTTCATAAGTGTACCTAACGCTCGTTTAAATGCACCTTTACTCATGTTAAACATTTCTTGAACTTCATCTGGTGAGGACTTATCGCCAAATGGCATTCTTCCTCCTACCTCTTGTAGGTAATTTAAAATTCTTTGCGCATCACCTGAAATACGCTCATGTTTACGTGGTAAAAGTGAACCATTCATCGTACCCTCATCTTTTACATCAATAATACGAACAACAACATCTTGTCCCAGACGAGGTTCTTCATTACGCTCTGATTCATGGACAAAGATACGGTACGGAATGTCTACACCTAATAAAAACGAGCCAACTGGTAATAAACGATATGGACGTGCCTTAATGTTTTTATTGTGCATGTCTTCAAATGCACCTTCATATAATTCCGAAATTTTTTCTTCAGTTGCCAAACGCCCAAATAAATCACCATTGCGATCTGTGCGCAATGTCATAAATAAATGGTCGCCTGGTGCTGGCCAAAGTTCGCTTATTGCAGGTAAATCTTCAGCTTTTACTAGCACCTCGCGTGAAGTACCGATATCTACAAAAGCCCCTTCACGCTCGACTACTTTTAGAACACGAGCCCAGCCATATTCCCCTTGTACGAAAGATGGGATAGCTGTTGTAGCTGCTAAATCACCACGACGATCTGCAAATAAAAATACTTCAAGGCGGTCACCTACTGCAAGTGGCTCTGTTACCTCTGAAGCATTTAAGGGCAGTTCGTCAACTCCATTTGTTAAGATCCATTTCGATGCTTGTTGCTCTAACACAGTTAATGTAACAACTTCACCTGATTTTAATTCGTTCATATTGTCTTCCTTTCCTTCTTACCATCATTTTCGCAAAAAAACTTATCCGCCGAAGGCTTTAACATCTGTAGCTGTCGCTTTGCTTTCGCTACAAAAGACATCTGTAGCTGTCGCTTTGCTTTCGCTACACAATCATTCGCTGATAGAAATTAAAAGTTATGATGGGTTTTAGATGCCTCTAGTTTTTTCGCGATGTCCGGATTTTCTTCCATTACCTGTACAAGATCCGCAATTCGATCGATTGAATTCCAACTTAAATGATGTTCGATACCTTCTACATCATTGTATATTCGCTCTTCATCTACACCAATGATTCGCAAAAATTGCTCTAGAAGCTCATGGCGCTGTACAAGACGTTTTCCAAGCTTTTCTCCTTTAGGTGTCAATGTAAGGCCACGGTATTTTTCATAAACTAAATAACCATCTTTATCTAATTTTTGAACCATTTTTGTAACAGAAGAAGGAAGAACAGATAATGCTTCAGCAATGTCAGACACACGAGCATACCCTTTATTAGTGATTAATAAATATATTTGTTCGATATGGTCCTCCATACTAGGTGTTGGCATATCCTATTCCCTCTCTTTCCTTTTCTTACTCTCTAGTTTACTACAAGCTTGCCTTAAAAGTTAACTGAAAATACATATGCCCGAAAAACAATACATGCGTAACATAAATTGCGCCTGGCAAAATTATTTGTTGCTGTCGCTTCGCTTTCGCACAAAAAACATTTGTGGCTGATTTTGCTTTTTATCATTCTAAATTTGTGTGAAATACTCGTTAAGTGAAGAAGTTGATTGGAGTGGAGGCTGGGCGACTCCTCGGGGATTAGCGATATAGAGGAACGAAGGCTAAAAGCATCACGTCCTGTGATAATGCCTTCGTGACCAATATCGGTGCTACAAAGCGCCCAGTCGGAACGGAATCAACCCTCGCTTTGCAAAAAACATACTCTATTGACATCTTCGTTGACCCAATAGTTTTTCAAAAACGTGAAGAACCAACTTCATATAGAAGTTGGTTCTTCCTTATGTCGAGGATACTTATTTACCACATGTAATGCATGAATAATCTCTTTATTGATCCGTTCGATATTTTCAGGAGTATTCATCACTTTGAATGCTTCATCTCGGGATTCCATAGATGTAACATACTTGCTTGGCAATACATTCAGTGTAAGTGCCACTGCGTCAAGTTCACAGATTTCACATTTACAAAATGTTTGATATTCCGGTCCTCGTAGTAGAAAACTTACTAAACCACGCACAATTTCCTCTGTAACATTTACTAAAATAGGATCTGACATATTCAAACCTTCGCCTCATTTATATTTAATTGTTACAATATTCCTGAAACCATAATAGCGTTAACAAAGTTTTTTTTTAAGAATCGCTAGTAATATCTATACCATTAATATCACTAGCTCCTCAGAATGACTTTTTTTCTATACACCTCCACCGGATTATATCTTATTTACCATTTCTTAGATTTGATTAATCGTAATGAATTCAACACAACTAGTAATGTAGCACCCATATCTGCAAAGATTGCAATCCATAATGTTAGCCATCCTGGGATAACAAGTAACAGGGCAACTAATTTTAGGGCTAGTGCAAATATAATGTTCTCTTTAATGATACGTAATGTTTTTCTACTTAAGCCAATTGTATACGGTAGCTTCGTTAAATCGTCGCTCATTAAAGCGATATCCGCAGTTTCCAGTGCTGCATCGGTGCCAGCGCCTCCCATTGCAATACCAACATCCGCTGCGGCAAGTGCAGGTGCATCATTGACACCATCTCCTACCATCGCCACTGCACCAAACTGTGCACGTAAATCTTTAATGGCCATTAATTTTTCTGCTGGTAATAAACTTGCTCTAACATCTGTCATATTTAAAGAAGTGGCAATTGCCTGTGCTGTTGGCTCTGCATCACCTGTTAGCATAACTTTATGCTTCACTTTTAAACCATTTAATTTATTTAAGACATCTTTACTTTCTTGACGTAATTGGTCAGCAATACCAATCATCCCAATAAACTGATCATTACTAACCGCTGCTACAACTGTTTTCCCCTGTTGTTGAAGTTTATGCACCTGTTCTTGTATCATTTCATCAACAGTTGTTAATGTAGCAATCCATTTTAAGCTTCCTACATAGATTATTTGACCGTCGACCGTCGCATAGGCACCCTTGCCTGTTACGGATTGAAAGTCTGTTGGTATAAACTCTGTCAAATCTTTCTCATGCAATGCCTGTAAAATAGCTTTAGCTAATGGGTGCTGGGATTGTTTTTCAACAGCTGCTACTAGCTGTAAAACATAATCTTCAGACATTTCCTGCGATGTTAAAATATCTGTTACAGCAGGTTGACCTTTTGTAAGTGTACCTGTTTTATCAAATGCAATTGCTTCAATATGACCAAGCTGCTCTAAATGAATACCACCTTTAATAAGAACACCTTGCCTAGCTGCGTTCCCGATTGCAGTAACAATAGCAACTGGTGTAGAAACGACTAATGCACATGGACACCCTACAACAAGGACCGCCAACCCTTGGTAAATCCAATGCTGCCAATCACCTATAAATAAAGGTGGTAGAACCGCTACAAGTAAAGCAACAAGCATAATTGCAGGCGTGTAATATTTCGCAAAGCGATCAACGAACTGCTGTGAAGGTGCTTTTTCTGCCTGTGCTTCTTCAACAAGATGAATGATTTTGGCAATTGTTGTGTCCTCTACTCGCTTTGTCACACGAACCTCTAAGGCTCCTTCTTCATTTAGTGTTCCTGCAAATACTTCGTCGTCGACTGTTTTACTGACTGGAATAGATTCACCAGTAATCGCTGCCTGATTCACCGCTGACAACCCACTCACTACAATTCCGTCCATAGCAATCTTCTGACCAGGTTTAACGATTAAAATGTCACCAATTTCAATCTCCTCAGTCGGTAGCTCCATCTCATGAAAATGCTCGCCATGTGCACGTTTTATCGTCGCTGTAGGAGGAGCTATATCCATGAGCTGACGAATCGATTGACGCGCTTTATCCATTGAATACGCCTCAAGCGCTTCACTTACTGCGAATAAAAAGACAACAACAGCCGCTTCTTCCCACTCCCCAATAATGGCTGCACCTATTACAGCAATAGTCATCAGCGTCTTCATATCAAATTCAAAGCGCGCTAGATTGCGGAAGCCCGTTTTAAAAATTCCAATTCCCCCAACTAGAATTGCGATAATAAACATCCCAATAGTTAGCGGGTCCGTTTCACCACGCATTGTTCCAAACATATATCCAAGCACTACGAATAACAAAGAGATTCCAGCTAATATATTTTCAGTTTTTCGATAAAAAGGTGTTGATTTTTCAATTGTTCTTGCCGTTGATTGGGATACTTTTATGCCATCGAAAGCACCTGCTTCTTCAAGTTGATCAGCGTTAATATCACCAATAACTGTTATTTTAGAAGCGCCGAAATTCACTTGTGCATCCTGAACCTCTGGAATAGCCTTCACGTTTTTTTCGAACTTTGCTGCACAGCTAGCACAGGATAAGTTTTGTAGCCTATATTCTTGTTTAGTTGGTGTCGCTGCCATTTCCAATCCCCTCTTTCACATGTTCGTAAGCAACTGTTACAATTTGATACACATGTTCATCAGCTAAAGAGTAGTACATTTGCTTTCCTTTTCGATATGACTTCGCTAAGTTATTATCTTTTAAATATCGTAAATGATGCGATGCTGTTGCTACTGACGAACCGATAATGGAGGCAACATCGCAAACACATAATTCATCTTCGACCGTTAAAGCATACGCAATTTTAAGTCTTGTTTCATCAGATAATGCCTTTAAAAACTTTGCTACTCTCGATAAATCTGGCATTTGCTGTTGTACTTTAATGACTGCTTCTTCATGGACACATGTTATTTCACATATTTCTTTTGGCATTTCTTCACCTCATTCAAATGTTTGTTTGATTGTTTTCACCATAACATAATATTCCATCATATTCAAACGAATATTTGAATGTAAATGATTTATATCACAAGTTGAAAAAATGTCTTTATATAAATTGCTAACTAATAAATATAAAAGTAAAAAAGCTATCACTCCAATGTGATAGCTTTGCATGTTATTGCGATAATGAAATTATGGTGACATATTAAACAAAGTTGAGATGAATAAGGCATGCTAAGCGGTTGATCTTCGTTCCGACTGAGCGACTCTTTGGGGATCAGCGATTTAGAGGAACGGAAATCACCCCCTCGCTTTGCCGAGAAACCATGTTGTCTTAATATAAAACCCTATAGATACTTATAGCCTCTTATCCTATTTTGCTTTTAATCGTAACGTTTTACCTTTAATATCATCTTTCCTCACATACGTTTGATGATAATCTCCATTAGCCCAATCCATTACTTGATCTTGATACCAAGCAGATTTTACATGTCCACTCTGTCCTGGACCCACGATATGATAAGCTGCGCTTAAATCACCGACATCTACTACAAAGCGCCATGATGCTCCGTGAGTAACATTTCCAGCTAAATCATTATCAGCAGCTTGAACAGTAACCTTCGAGCCTCCAATAGGAACCTTTTTAGCATTAAAATATGCCGCAAGAATTGGTGAAGCTTTACCTAATGTATGGTCAAAGGTAAGCTGATGGAAATCGCCCCACTTCCATTTCGAAGCATTTTTTCCGAATTGATCTTCTATTTGTGTGACAGTGAGCTCTAATGCCTTGTAAACAGTTGCATCTACTCCGCCCTGTTCCTCAATCCATATACTTTTCTTACCTGCATAAGCTGTACGTAAAAGCTGGTCTGTAATATTAAATTTCCCATACATTAATTCAAACATATCTTCTGGCATCTGATCTTTAAATAACACTTCTTGTAACTTCTCCATTAACGTATGGAACACTAATGGTGCACCAGAATCCTTTGCATCTACCATATCCCAATTCTCTAATAATTTTATAACATCTTTATATTTCCCATCTTTATCTTGTGCTTTTATCGATGGTAATAAATATGGTAGAAACTCACGAGCATATAGGTTGTGCTGATCCATTTGTAAATTCATCATATCTTCCACTGTTAACGAATCATTCGCCTCTAAAACTTCCTTAATGCGCTCAAAACGATAAGGCTGTGCCCAGAAATCTGTTATGTGATAAGGATATTCTTCCCCAATGACTTCATTATTTGCTGTCGCAATAAATCCTTCATCAGGATTTACTACAGTTGGGAGCTCATCCCACGGGATAAAGCCTTCCCATCCATAGTCACTAGAATCACCTGGTACTGGTAATTGCCCGTCTCCTTGTTTTCGAATTGGAATTTGACCATTCGCTTTATAAGCAATCGTACCGTCTTTTGATGCAAAGACAAAGTTTTGAGCCGGTGCCTTAAAATCCTCTAAAGCTTTTTCAAATCCATTCCAGGATTTCGCTTTATTGAAGCCTAGTATTGCACGTAGCTCTGTCGTTGGTTGCAGTGCCGTCCACTGCATCGAAAATTGTGCTGTAGGCTCAGTATCTTTAAAGGCTAAATCTGTCATGATTGGGCCGTGACGTGTGACTACAACTTCATAATCTACCGTTTCCCCGTCCTTTACCTTAATCGGTTCATCACGTACCTCCGCTTGCTCCCACTTGCCGTCATAGCGGAACTGTGTTGGATTATTCGGATTAGGCATTTCTATATATAAATCCTGTACATCAGGTCCAACATTCGTAACACCCCACGCAATGTTATCGTTGTGTCCTAAAATAATACCTGGAATACCCGCAAAGATTACGCCACTAACATTTTGCTCAGGAGATTGTAAATGCATTTGATACCAAATAGACGGTGTACTTAATCCTAAATGTGGATCATCCGCTAAAATCGGCGTACCATTTTTTGTTTTCTGCCCAGATACAACCCAGTTATTACTACCGTTAAATTCATTTGGCAACAGAACTGCATTAAAACGCCCTGCCACAGCTACTGGATTTTCTTTATTCGCCTCGATAATAGATGAAGCGTTTTTAGGATACTTTATAAATAATTCTTTAGCTTTTTCTTCATCAAAGTTTTGTAAAGCCCAATGTCGGAACGCAAGCGTATTCCAATTACCACCTAAGTCATAGGCCATATATTTACCAATAGTAAGAGAGTCTATAACGGACCAGTCCTCAGGTTCGTAACCTAGTAATGAGAATTCATAGCTTAATGTTTTATTTTTCTTTGCCTGTGCAATAAAAGCATTGACGCCATCTGTATACCACTCAAGTACCTGCCTGCTTTCTGGATCATAGGTACCTAATGATTTTTCAGCTGCATCCCGCAAGCTAAATGTTCGGAAAAATTTATCCGTATCAACAGTTGCCTCACCGATTATTTCCGACAAGCGACCGCTAGCTTGTCTTCGCGCTAAATCCATTTGAAACAGCCGATCCTGCGCTTGCACATAGCCTTGCGCACGATACAAGTCTGCATCTGTCTTAGCAAAAACATGGGGGATCCCCTTGTCATCCCTTGTGACAGTTACATCTTCATCTAGCACACTCAATGAAAGTTCTCCATCAATTACTGGTTTTGATTTATTCATAAACCAGGTAAATCCGATAAATGCGACAATAACTACTATAGCTAAACATCCCGCTATAGCCAGAAGCCATTTTTTCCATGTCAACTTTCTCACATCTCCCCCCCTTTTTGCAATATATTCTTTTACCTTTTAAAGATTCGAAGTTTAATGTTAATTGCTTTGCAGTATAAAAAAAATCGTATTTCCTTTTAGAAAATACGATTTTTTATGTTGTTGAAAAACTATTGTATCAGTGAAATTAAGTTGTCATTTTTTCTGCAAAATAAGGGGTTGATCTCCGTTCCGGCTGGGCGCTTTGTTGTTGCTGTCGCTTCGCTTTCGCACAGTTAAACCATTTGTAGCTGCCGCTACGCTTTCACAAAGATTCCTTGACCATTTTATTTTTCATAGATACTAGTTATTAAGCTGTAATTCGATTGGACAATGATCACTGCCCATAATATGTGAATGAATACTCGCCACATTAATGTTGTTTTTTAGTCTCTCCGAAACAATAAAGTAGTCAATACGCCATCCGATATTGCGCTCGCGTACTTTATTCATATAGGACCACCATGTATAGTGATCTGTTGTATCTGGATACATATAGCGGAATGAATCTACAAAACCACTTGCCAATAGCTCCGTCATTTTTGCACGTTCTTCAAATGTAAAACCTGAATTACCATTATTCGATTTTGCATTTTTTAAGTCAATTTCCATATGTGCGACATTTAAATCACCACAGTAAACTATAGGTTTCTTGGAATCTAGTTCTTTTAAATAAAGCGCTAATCGATCCTCCCATTCTAAACGAAAAGGTAATCTAGCTAAATCACGTTGTGAATTTGGGGTATAAACATTCACTAAGTAAAAATCTTCATACTCAAGTGTAATAATTCTCCCCTCTTCCTGTGATTCATCCTCACCAACGCCATAACGTACTGAAATTGGTGTATGCTTTGTAAAAATAGCTGTACCTGAATAACCTTTCTTCTGTGCATAATTCCAATACTGCCCATATCCCTCAAGTGAGATTTCCACTTGTTCAGCCTGACACTTTGTTTCTTGAATACAGAAAAAATCTGCATCTACATGATTAAAAAAATCTAAAAACCCTTTACCTAAGCAGGCTCGAATTCCATTAACATTCCAAGATATAAACTTCATTTTCTGTTTTCACTCCTCAAAAAACGCCCTCCACCATTAGCGAAGGGCGTAGTATTCTATAAGTCGTCACCAACGATTTTTACTTCTGTTTCTAAATCGATGCCAAACTTTTCTTTAACTTCTCGTTGTACCATTTGAATTGTTGCAATATATTCAGTAGCCGTTGCATTACCTTTATTAACAATAAAGCCTGCATGCTTCGTTGATACCTCTGCATCACCAACGCCTTTTCCTTGTAAGCCACTATCTTGAATAAGCTTACCAGCAAAGTGACCAGGTGGGCGCTTAAAAACGCTCCCTGCAGATGGGTATTCTAACGGCTGCTTAGATTCTCGCTGAAACGTTAAATCAGCAATTTTTGCATCAATTTCTTCCTGTACACCTTTTGCTAATTGAAATTCGGATGATAATACATAGTATCCTTTCTTGGCAATGATACTTTGACGATAACCAAGTTCAAGATCTTCTTTTGATAGTATTAAAATTTCGCCTTCTTTTGTTAGCACTTTCGATGAAATAATAATATCCTTAATTTCACCGCCATATGCACCGGCATTCATTGCCATAGCCCCACCAACTGAGCCAGGAATACCACAAGCAAATTCAAAACCTGTTAAAGATGCTGCTGCTGCCAGTTTCGATACATCTTTTATAAGTGCACCACTTTGCGCATAAACATGGTCACCATTAATGCGAATTTCATCTAAAAAAGAAAATGTAACAACGATCCCTCGATGACCGCCATCACGAACGACCATATTTGATCCATTACCTAACATTAATAAAGGTATATTATTTTTGTAAGCATAGCGAATAACCGTTGCTGCCTCTTCCTCTGTTTCAGCGAGAACGAAAACATCCGCTTTACCACCTAATTTTGTCATAGTATATTGCTGTAATGATTCATTCAACTTAATATTGGCCGGATTAACGCTCTGTGCTAAATCCGCCGCCCATTGTTCTTTTGTCATAAAAGCTAATTCCTTTCTAACGTCCTTTCTTACTCTACACTAGTATGGATTTAGAACCCTAATTTGACAAGTAAAAATGAAGGGTAATTTTTATCTCGCCTTAATAGGTAACGAGACTCTCCGTGCAGAGCCGATGAATAGGATAAAAAAAATTCATGGTCATTATATTACATATGTCCAATGTTTATCTACCCATCAGAAATTTCGAGATAGACTTCACACTTTTACAGCCAACTCGTTGCCCACAATTCGATATTGCGGATTGCTCCTTCTAGTGCCCAACCTTTATCCGTTAAAGAATATTCAACACGCACTGGTACTTCTGAATATACTTTTCTTTCAACAAGCCCTTCTTTTTCTAGCTCTTTTAAACGTTCGGATAATAAACGACCACTTACAGGTAATGCATTTTCAATCTCATTAAAGCGCTGTGGTCCATCTAATAATTGATATAAAATCAGCCCTGTCCAGCGTTTTCCAATTAAATCCATAGCTTTAGCTAAACGAGGACATAAATTTGACTCACTCATTTTTTTCACCTCTTATGTACTCTATTGTAACGATAATTTTTAAAAAAGTAAATTTGAAGTAACTTATTTACTACAAGTAATCTATTTACCTTTTCTTATTTGATTACTAAATGTAACTTGAAATGTTTTTTCATTTTTGGCATTATCTTTTGCTTTAACATCGTATCAAAGCTACTGATGGCATAAAAAATTAGCCACGGCTGCTCAATCAGAGCGTAGTCATGGTAGCTTATTATTTAATAAAAATGGCCACTTATTTCTATATAGATGCACATGATTTTATTATTATGACTATTCCCCTCTGTTAGAAGAAAAGTTACCGTACTGTAATGACTTTTAAGAAGCTTATTTTTTATATTTACAAAAATTTTATTTACGTCTACATATATTGAACAATTAGAAGATAAAAAGTTTGCTTTACATGGAAATTTAACTATTAAGGATCTAACAAAGCCCATTGATTGTTTTTACAACAGTATATACAGGGAACAGTGTAAATCCATGGGCGCAAGAAGAATGGATTCCTGATGAAAGCACAGATTGAATTTTATAATACTCTCCTAGAAACAGGTGGTGAATTGTCGTAGTGGATCTTGAAGTATTTCCTTTAAAACAACTTCAAGCCAATATTTCGTAGAACGGAGGCCTTGTAGGGTTTGATGAATTCTCTTCAGGACATACTTTTATTTCAATGATGTTTTTTATCGTATTCGGTGTTATCGCATTTTCTATTATTAAAAGTACTATACAATGGTCAAAAAACAACAATGAACCATTACTAACAGTACCCGCTAAAGCCGTAACAAAACGGTCTAATACTAGTGGAGGTTCTGGTAACTCTAGTGCACATACATCGTACTACGTCACGTTTGAAGTACAAAGTGGCGATCGTCTAGAGATCAATTATGCCTCGGCATAATTGCGCCCGGAATCGGCTTTGTGCTTGCACAAAGAACTTCCTTCCGATTCTTTGACATCCGCCGGAGGCTTTAACTTATTTCAGCGGATGTTTGGACAACCGCTGAAATAAGTTAAAAATGAATGGTCGTGATTATGGACAGCTCACAGATGGTGACTTTGGCTTACTATCATTTCAAGGAACACGTTATCATGCATTCGAACGACAAAAAAAGGAGAGCAGCGTTTAACAACGCCCTCTCCTTTTTAACATTTCATTATTACTTAATTAAATATTTACCAAAGCCGCCTTCAGTATCGCCTAAATATTCGATACTGCTACCTGCCGGAATGACTTTTTGTGCATCCTTTGCAGAATTGTAAATAACTTTTGTATTTGCTGGGAACGGTACAAATGACCAATTGTTATCCGCAGCAGAATTAATTGTTTTGTTTGTCATAATGTAGTCAATGACAGCTTGGCGATTTTCATAAGCATAGTTTGTTAAGTTAGAGCCATCTGCCTTTTTAAATGTAGCACCATAAGAACCACCAACACGGTAATTGTTCGAAATGATAATAAATTCTTGTTTTAGATCGATTGGTTTACCGTTGTATTGCACGTTTTTAATACGATTTGCTTTTTCATCTAGTAAAATACCTCGACTATCATATTTCGCAGGTGATGTAACATCAATTTGATAAGTTAAGCCATCTAATACATCAAAATTGTAAGAACGTGCCTCTGGGTCAATAATATTTTGTTCTTTAGTTTGTTTTGGATCAATTGTTGCAAAAACACCAGCAGCCATTTCTAACCATTCAATAGCTTGCGCACCTGTTACTTTAATCGTTGCAAGCGTATTATCGTAATAATAAATGTCTGCCATATTTTTAATCGCTAGTGGACCTACAGGAATGTTTGTGTAATCTGCAGGGTTATTTCGAGATCCCGCTTTGAAAGGCGCACCAGCTGAAAGAAGCGGGATGTTTTCATCAGCAGTACCTTTTAATTCTTTTTCAATAAACCATTTTTGAGCTTGTGTCACAATTTGAATAGAAGGATCGTCTTGAACCATTGAGAAGTAGCTATGGATTGGTGCAGTTGTCTCACCAACAGGCTGACGAATATACTTTAACGTACCTTCATGCGCTTCTTTAATTACATTTAAAACTGTTTTAGATGGTTTTAGGCCTTCTTGTTTGATAGAACGGATAGAACCTTGTCCATCCTTCACAACCCATTTAGCGCCTTTTTGTTCTAGTTGTAAATCAATAACTCCAAGATAGCTACCATAGCTTCCTGCCATTACAGTTGGAACACCGTTAATTGTCCCTTTTTCTTGATCGACATTTTTCAGATTTTTATAGTCGCCTGGGAATGTCAAATGAGAGTGACCTGTAATTAAAGCATCGACACCTTTAATCTCAGAGATTTGGTACCCAACGTTTTCGTTACCTTTTTCGTAAGTATCTTCACCAATACCTGAATGTGAAAGTACTACAATTACGTCTGCACCTGCTTTTTGCATTTCTGGTACAACTTCTTTCACCGCTTCAACTGGTTCTTGCATTTCTACTTTGCCTGCTAAATGAATAGCATCCCATTCAACAATTTTCGTAGGTACAATCCCTGTAACACCCACTTTAAGCGTGTGCTTTTTACCTGTATTGTCTACTACCTCTTTATTAAGAATTACGTACGGTGTGTACATACGCTTTTTTGTTTTAGCGTCGTATGTGTTTGCATTTACGACTGGATATTTTGCATCATTTAATACTTCATCTAAAAACTTTAAACCATAGTTGAACTCGTGATTTCCTAAAGTTCCTCCATCATATTTCAGTGCATTTAGTGCTGCTATTGCTGGATGAACCTCACCTGGTTTCAAAGGATTCTCTAACGCTTTATAAGAGCCTAGTGGCGTTCCTTGAATTAAATCACCATTATCAAATAATAATGTATTTGGGTTCTCCTTACGAGCCTGTTCAATTAATGTAGCCGTGTTTGCTAGACCTACATCAGCTGATTCAGCATCTAAGAAATAATTGTAATTAGCAAGATTTGTATGAATATCTGTTGTTCCTAAAATTTGAAGATTTACTGTAGATGTTGATAATTTGTATTCGGCTACAAAGCGTTTAATAATACTTTGCATTTGCTCAGTTGTTACATAGGCACGCGGACGAATTGTGTTATCCCCAAAGCCTTGTAATAAGTTTGCTGCAACAGCATTTGCTAAATCTTGCTTATGTGCTTTAGCAATTTGATCCGCATCTTTAAACTTATCTAATACAGAAAGTGGTGCGTTATCTTTGGCTAATCCACGAGCAGAAATAACGAATGCTTGTTGTCGTGTCAATTTATCATTTGGACCAAACAACGTCGCCGTTTTACCTTTAATAAGATTCAGTTCCACTGCCTTTTCTACATACGGAGCTAACTCCTTAGAGATGTCAGTAAAGGCAGTTTTGGAACCATCCCCTAGCCCTACATTTAAGCTTTCTACTAATTCTTTCACGTAATCCCCGCGTGTCACATCGTTTGATGCAGCATTCGCAGATAGTCCAAATGGTAATACCGCGAATAGAACGAGTAACATCGCTAAGAATTTAGTAATAAACTTTTTACCCATGGTAACAACCTCCTTATAAATCTAATATTTTCCTACGGTTTTTATTATATTATACTAATTAATAATTTAATTGAATAAATAGTCCCAATTGTATGTATTTTTAAACGAATAGCAAAACTCTTCTTCTGAAAATAATAGATTAATATCATTTATACAACCACATGTTAGTAAATGTAAATTCGAAGTACATGCAGAGTACCAATGGGTTAGACCTCCTTACCACTACCGTACCTCTATGAATAAAAAAAAGTTCTCTCAAATTAGAGAGAACTTTTTTTAAAAGAATTACTATATTTCCCTAATCAATACGCTAGAGAATAGTATTTATTATGCAGTTACAGTTTGTAAAGATTGAGCTACTTTTTTAACCGCTTCTAGGCCATTTGCAATAATTTCTTGCGCTTTATCTTGTGAAGCGTTATGACCCTCAATGATAACCTCTTCGATAATTTCCATACCGAACATGCCAACAACATTTTTGATGTAGTTAACTGACATTTCCATTGGTTGTGCTTCAGGTGCAGAGTAGTAACCACCGCGAGCATTTAAAATAACTACTTTTTTGTCAGTCATTAAGCCTTCTAATTGACCGTTTTCATTATATTTAAATGTATAACCAGCCTGGAATACATAGTCAATGAAAGTTTGTAATTTCGCTGGGATTGTTAAGTTCCAAAGTGGGAAAGCAAATACGACAACATCAGCTGCAGTTAAAACATCCATAGCTTTTTGTTTTGCAGCTAAAAGACGTGATTCAATGTCAGTTAACGTTTCACCGTTTTGAACTTTACCAAAAGCATTGAAAAGATCTTGACCGAAATAAGGCATATCTTCTGCGAATACGTCAAAAGTCGTTACGTTGACACCTTGTACATTTTCCATAAATGTGTCGTACATTTTTGTTGAAATACCGTCTGGACGGTTGTTTGCTTTTACTACTAATACATTCATTATATAAATTCTCCCTTAAATTTCAAAGTTTAATATCTCGAATTCAAGATATATGAATATATTAAAAAACTTTGTGTAAAAAGTCAACGTTAGTATACTAAGACTTTTGACCGAAATGCGGATATTTCATAATATTCACACCATAACGAAGGGTTGATTTCCGTTCCGACTGGGTGCTTTGTAGCAGGATGTTGGTCACGAAGGCGTTATCACAGGACGTGATGCTCTTAGCATTCGTTCCTCTAAATCG
Source organism: Lysinibacillus sp. EB271-A1-10B (assembly GCF_058791335.1). Classification (NCBI taxonomy): domain Bacteria; kingdom Bacillati; phylum Bacillota; class Bacilli; order Caryophanales; family Bacillaceae; genus Lysinibacillus; species Lysinibacillus sp. EB271-A1-10B. The sequence continues at coordinate 82,096 of NZ_JBYTDL010000012.1, read as the reverse complement.
CTAATCCCAAGGAGTCACCCAGTCGTAACGAAGATCAATTTTTCCACATGATATGCGTTTTTGCACAGGTCATCCCTTTTTATAATTAGCTATTAAAGTATATATATTAGATATGAATAGACTTACTAATCTTATAGCTCTTGATTTGCTCCAACAAAGTTAAAATTTACAGCTATCGTCCGTACAAACTCCACCGTCTCCTGAGCCTGCCATCTTTAATTCTGGTTGTAAGCCTTCTTCTTCGGCAACTTTACGTAAAGTTTCTTCAAATACTTCTTGAGGTTGTGCTCCAGAAATACCGTACTTACGATTTAATACAAAGAACGGTACCCCTCGCACGCCCAGTTGTAGCCCTTCTTGTATATCAGTCTCTACCTCTGTTTTAAAATCGTCGTTAGCAAGAACCTTTGCAACTTCTTCACGATTTAAACCTACTTGCTCGGCAATATCGATTAATACATCATCCTGACCAATTCGCTTTGCTTCAATAAAATAATTGTATAATAGTGCTTCAACAAGCGCTGAAACATCCCCTTGTTGTTCTGCCCATTTCACTAGCCGATGTGCTTTTAAAGTATTTTCTTCCATTGAATGATCAAAGTTATAATCTAGGCCAACTTCTTTTGCACGAGCCGCAACACCTTGCGTCATTTCTTTCGCTTTTTCTAGCGACATCCCATACTTTTTCGCCAATGCTTCATACGTAGACACATTTGTATCCACAGGTGTTGTTGGGTCAAGCTGATAGCTTTTATAAACGAGCTCTACCTGCCCTGCAAAACCAGTTTCCTCAATCGCTTGCTCTAATTGCTTTTTGCCAATATAACAAAACGGACATACATAATCTGACCAGATTTCAATTTTCATAGTTAGTCACGCTCCTTTTGCTACATTGTATCGATAGTAATGATTACAAGGCAATTTTTATGCTTCATTGCATAATTTCTCAAATCAATCTACATACTGAACGTAAAAACAATGTGAGGGTTATGTATGACACAATCTCTTTGGCTCGGAACAATTGATCCCGTCTCCTTACCATCCCTTCCTGCATCAACAACTTGTGATGTATGTATTATTGGCGGAGGCTTGACGGGACTATATACAGCATATGTCTTAGCAAAATCAGGTGTAGATGTAGTCTTACTTGAGGCAAATTCCCATATCGGTCATGGTACGACTGGTCATTCAACAGGAAAACTAACTGCACAGCATAGCTTAGTTTATGCCAACCTTATTGAAAAACTTTCTGTAGATGAAGCGCGGCTTTATTATCAGCTCAATCAAATAGCTGTAGAAAAAGCATTACAGCTACTCCCTAAAGAAAGTATTCAACAAGTAGATTCATTGCTTTATTGCCAAACAAAAGAAGGCTACGCCCAATTATTAAAAGAATGGAATGCCTATAAAGTATTAAATATTAAGGCGAAAATCACTACTGACACAGAGCTTCCCTTTCCAATTACAAAAGCACTCAGCATGTCCCAGCAAGCACAAATTCATCCTGTAGAAGTGTGTAATTTCCTTGTAAAAGAAGCATTATCAATGGGCGCAAAAATCTATACAAATACCCGTGTTCAGCAATTAAACATACCACAAAATAGCTTACATACCGCAAATGACATGTCGGTTCAATACAACAAGCTTATTTTATGCTCACACTATCCAATCGAAGCCTTTAGAGGACTACATCTTTTCAAACTTTCTAACAGTCGCTCCTATATGGTTGCTGGTAAAATTACTGATACACTACAAGGTCAATACTTATGTGTAGATAATCCTACACGCTCTATTCGAACAGCTACCATTAACGATGAGCATTATTTAGTATTAGGTGGCGCTAATCATATTGCAGGTGAAACAACCAATACCCAGCCCTATTATGATGCTATTCAAAATGAAATGAAGGCTCACTTCGATCAGGATTCTATCTATCGCTGGTCTGCGCAGGACATCGAAACACCTGATATGGTCCCGTATGTTGGCAGGATTACACCGTCCTTGCCTAATGTTTTCATTGCAACTGGCTATCGAAAATGGGGCATTTCCAATTCTTTTGTAGCCGGAGATCTATTATCCTCCTTAATAACAGGTGCTGGGAATGAAGATGGCGCCATTCCTCTTTATTCACCAACACGTACGAAATTTGGTGCTCAATTTATGCAGATGCTAAAGGTAGGAGGTTTTGTAGCCAAAGAATTCGTAACAGGTTATGTGAAACGTGCAAATACACCAACTTGCACGCATTTAGGTTGTAAAACAAAATGGAATGAAGCCGATGAAACTTGGGATTGCCCTTGTCACGGCTCTCGCTTTAATGCCAAAGGGGAAGTTCTTGAAGGTCCTGCTGTGCACCCTTTAAAGCTAGATTAATAAATGCGTTAAAACGCTCGTTTACATCAGCAAGCGTTGGAGAGCCCACAGCAAAAGTATTTCTATAATTTCCTTAACAATAAAAAAAGAGGTTGCCTATTCCGAGGCAACCTCTTTTTCATTATTTCAATGCATCAGTTAAAACTGGGACGATTTGTTTTTTACGAGATACAACACCCGGTAAAAGAACGCGATTATTCACAAGCTCTGCGCCAAATCCTTTTGCTGCAGCCTCTGCTACTTGTCCAATTGCAACAGCAGTTGAATCATTGTTTAAAATATCCGTTACAACAAAGAAGAATAAATCTAAACCATTTTCCGCTACATTTTTATTTAATAAATTTTCTAATTCCTCTTGGCGGCCAAGTACATCGTTAATGTCGACAGCATTTACTTGGGCCACTACAGATTTATATTCACCGAATTGGAATTCTTTCGCATCTAATGATAAAAGATCTTCTAATGATTTATCTGAAAGATCAGCACCTGCTTTAAGCATTGCTAATCCATATTCCGCGGCATCAACACCTGCAATTTTCGCTAGCTCTTCACCAGCTTGTACATCTTGCTCAGTGCAAGTTGGAGATTTGAATAATAATGTATCAGAAACGATGGCTGAAAACATTAAACCAGCAATGTTTGCAGGAACTGCTACGCCATGTTCTTTGAAGATTTTATTTAAAATCGTAGCCGTACAACCTACAGGTTCAGCTCGGTAGTATAGTGGGTCAGCTGTTTGGAAGTTTGCAATACGGTGATGATCAATCACTTCTGTAATTTGTACTTCTTCGATTCCGTCAGCAGATTGTTGGAATTCATTGTGGTCTACAAGGATTACTTTCTCCGCTTCTCCAGCTACTGATGAAATTAATCGAGGTGCCTCAAAGCCAAATTTATCTAAAGCAAATTGTGTTTCATTATTTACTTCACCAAGGCGTACCGCTTCAGCATCAACACCAATTTGCTGTTTTAAATATGCATATACAATAGCAGATGTAATTGTGTCTGTATCTGGATTTTTATGACCAAAAACTAAAACTTTACTCATTAAATTAATTCCTCCTAAATGGCAATAACATTTATAGTTTATTTTATCATACCTTATGAACAAACATGTTATAAAGTGAAAGTTTATCTATAAAGGATCTACTGCCAATATACATCCAAAATCCCCCGTTTTAGGATAACCATACTATCATGTATTACTTACTTTTCCTATACATGCTAGAGGTAGGCTTTTTTAGTTCAGGAAAGAAGACTGAACGCATGATGAAAAATCCCTTTTTATAACATTTATAGATTATTATTAAATATAATATATTTATCTGTTAATAACACCCTATTTATAACATTTAATAATAAAAATACATAGTTTATAAAAAATATTTACTATAAATAGATATATAGTTGTGTTTTCGTATTTATGAAAACGTAATTTTATGCTATCATCAGGTAGTCTATATTTTTTAGGATATACAGGAAATGGGGATTACAATGACAAAGAAGATGGAAAAAAAGTATATTCCTTTAGCAAATTATTTTGAAGTAGCTTTACAACAAGAAATTACTTTATCATTTAGCGAACTCGAAAATATTATGGGACAAGCCTTGCCAAATGCAGCTTACTTAAATAGGAGCTGGTGGAAAAAAACAAAGCCCCCTCTCTCTCACTATTTGTCATGGACAAATGCAGGCTATTATGTCATGGATGTTAAGCTCGGTACCAGTGTAACTTTCTCGCGTACACAAATGAAGACTACGAGTAATGTTTCTACAAATGACGATAACCCACCTGCATACATAATTCGAGCAATTGAAGCATCTGACGCCCGATCATTTATTCATTTGCAAGAAGAAATTTTCCAACAAACTGACTTCATGTATAATATGGAAAACGAATTAGACCTTACAGTTCAACAACTTCGAAAAGATTTGGTCTATTGGAAACAATTGAAGAACCGTACGATTTTATGTTGTATAGTAAACGGCATTTTTGCTGGCTATGCCGTTATTCATGGATATAAACATTCTAAAGCTAAACATGTTGCATCAGTTCATCTAGCTGTTAAGGAGGAGCATCAGCGACAAGGTATCGGCTCAGCGCTGATGGAAGCAGTAGAACGTTGGTCTATACAGCGAGATATTTCACGCTTAGAAGTATCTGTCATGGAGCATAATGATTGTGCTTTAAATTTGTTCAAAAAATTAGGCTTTCAGCAAGAAGGCATCCGACAAAATGCCATTAAATTAAATGATACCTTTATTAACGAATATAGTTTAAGCAAAATTTTATAAGCTTCTTTTTCAAGGATGTCTAAAACTTATTTGGACATCTTTTTTTATGTGTAGCGTTGTAAAATGATTAGAAAACTTGCTTTTCTCTTACTGCATCTAAAAATAACAAATTATTTTCTACTTGTTCATAGGATTGTTGATATTTCTCATATTGTGCCTTGTCCTGGCTGACCATTTCTTCAATTAGCGCATGTAAAAAAGAGAACAATACTGGAATAACGTCCAATGTAGATTGCTTTTTTAGACCAAGTGTAAATAATGCACTTGCAAATTCCCGAATAGAAGAAAACGCAGAACCAGTAATGGCAATAATTCTTGCCTTTTTCTTCTTAGCAATTTCTACAATCGTTTGAATGTCATTTGAATGCTTGTCCCATGAAAAAACAATTAATGTCGTTTGTTCACTCATACTGTTAATTTGCTGTACAAGATCATCGGATTCTGAGCGAAGCTGTTTCACGTTTGGACGTAACGTTTTCATTGTATACGCTAACCAGTTTGCAATGGACGCAGCTTGACGAGTACCTAAAATATAAACGTTCTCTGCTTCGTGCATCCATTTAGAACTTTTTTGGAGCATATGATCATTTATCAAATGAATCGTATCTTGAATATTTTGTATATCACGTTGCATAACCTTACCAAAACTCGAAATATTAATCTTATTTGATGGATATGTAAGTTGAAGACTCTCATGACCATTTTGAGTCATTAAATAGCTTCTAATTTTGTCTTGTAGTTCTACATAGCCCGATAAATCCATCGCATAACAAAAACGAATCACTGTCGATTCACTAACATTTGCCTGTCTCCCTACTTCTGCTGCTCCATTACTAATTACAACTGTATGGTTATTCATTACAAACTGTGCAACTTTACGCTGTCCCTTCGACAGCCTAACAAATTTACTTTCTATTTCTTCATTAATACTCATTTCTAACAACCTTTCTTTCAATGAAATTATCACGAATGGAGATTGTTCCTACTGACTCTAAATTCGGTTAAAAATACAGTATCACGATTACAATCTGAATACAATGACTTTTCTGAAAAATCTTTAACACTTTAACTTGCTAATGTGGCAGTTTCATAAAATTGTTCTACCCTTAAGGTTTTTGATGAATTGATTCTAACAGATTTTTAAAAATATTTGAATAAAAATTAATATTCTCTAATTTTTATGTAATAAAATTATAAAAAATGTCTTGGACTAGACAATCGCCCATCCAAGACATGATTATTTTTTAATCTAATTCCATTTGTTTTGTTTCTTGTCCTAAGAAAATTACCCCAACAACTCCGATAATAATCGCTCCGCAGAAAATCGCGAAGATGAAGCCGATATCATAGCCTGCCGTTAATAAAATTCCTACTAACAAAGGGCCAAAAATACCACCGATACGGCCAACCGCTGCTGCCATTCCTGCACCTGTTCCACGAATAATTGCTGGATACTGCTCTGGTGTATAAGCATAGAGTGCACCCCATGCTCCTAAGTTAAAGAACGATAAAAACATTCCTGATGTTAATAGTACTACCATCGTTTCGGCATTACCAAAAATGAAAGCACTTACAGCTGTACCAATTAAATAGGAAATAAGTACAAACTTCCGTCCAAATTTTTCTATAAACCATGCAGCTGTAAAATAACCTGGTAGCTGTGCAAGCGTCATAATGAGAACATATTTAAAGCTCGTAATCATATCAAACCCTTTACTAACCATGACACTTGGTAGCCATAAAAACATACCGTAATACGAGAAAACAACCGTAAACCATAACACCCATAACATAAGTGTCGAGCGTACATATTTTTTCGACCATACTTCTTGAATATTTTGCACAACACTACGTTTTTTAGACTCTGCCTTTACTACAAATTGAGGTGAATCTGGTAAGTGCCAACGAAGATAAATTGCATATACTGCTGGAATTGCCGTTAACAATAAAGCAATACGCCATCCCCAGGTTGGAATAACAAAATACGAAATCAGTGCAGCGATTAACCACCCCGCTGCCCAGAAGCTTTCCAGTAAAACAACCACTCGCCCACGTTCTTTTGCTTCTACACTCTCAGAAACTAGCGTCGATGCGACTGGCAATTCGCCCCCTAGTCCCATGCCTACTAAAAAGCGTAGTGCCATAAAAGCAAATAATGTAGTTGTAAATGCCGATAAGCCACTTGCAATCGAAAATAAAACGAGCGTCCACATAAAAATTTGCTTACGTCCTACTTTATCGGCAAGCACACCGAATATAAGAGCTCCTACAGCCATCCCGATTGAATTGATGCTACCTATCCAACCGGCTTGACTTGGTGTTAATCCCCAATCAACTGCTAACGCAGCAATAACGAATGATAATATCCCTACATCCATAGCATCGAAAAGCCAGCCAACGCCTGCTACCCTTAAAAGCTTATTTCGAGAAATAGATTGTTGAACCTTATTTGTTGTAACAGTATTTGTCGTCATTTCAACCACCTGTCTTTACACTTGACTTTACATTGCTAGTTTACTATACAGTTATTTCAAGAAAGTGACAAGCAAAAATTCAAATTACCGAATTGTTTCGACAATTTCTCAAATTCTATTGAAAACATAGGGCCATTTGCGTTAAAATGTCTTTTATACAAAAACAACTGTTCTTCCTATAAGAACAAAAGGAGATCGTAACGTTATGTGGAAAGGCCTAATCGAGGAATATAAACAATTTTTACCCGTAACAGAAAGTACACCTGCTCTAACTTTAAACGAAGGCAATACGCCTCTTATACATTTAGTAAATTTATCTAAGAAACTTGGCATTGAACTTTACGGAAAGATCGAAGGTGCAAATCCAACAGGTTCATTTAAAGACCGTGGCATGGTGTTTGCCGTTGCTAAAGCAATTGAAGAAGGTAGCAAATGTGTTATTTGTGCTTCAACAGGTAACACTTCAGCTGCAGCGGCAGCTTATGCAACACGTGCTGGAATCCAATCCATAGTCGTGATCCCTAAAGGGAAAGTTGCCCTAGGTAAGCTAGCACAAGCGACAATGTATGGTGCAAAGATTATCGAAATCGACGGTAACTTTGATGATGCTTTAAACATCGTTCGTCAAGTAAGTGAAACAACTCCAGTGGCACTTGTAAACTCTGTAAATCCATACCGCATCGAGGGGCAAAAAACAGCATCATTTGAAATTGTAGATGCTTTAGGAGCCGCTCCAGATTATCTTTGTATCCCTGTTGGTAACGCAGGTAACATTACTGCGTATTGGAAGGGCTTTAAAGAATATGATGCAGCAAAGGGCTCTGGCTTACCTAAGATGTTTGGCTTTGAAGCTGAAGGTGCAGCAGCAATTGTAAACGGTGAACCTATTGCTAATCCTGAGACAGTGGCAACAGCTATTCGTATCGGTAATCCCGCAAGCTGGAAATTTGCAGAAGCAGCTCGCGATGAATCAGGTGGAATTATTGACTCGGTGACAGACGAAGAAATTTTAGCTGCTTACAAATTAATTGCAGGCACTGAAGGAATTTTTGTTGAGCCAGGTTCAGCTGCATCATTAGCAGGCGTTATTAAATCAGTTGAAAATGGCAAAATTGCGAAGGGCTCTAAAGTTGTTACGATTTTCACTGGTAATGGCTTAAAAGATCCTGATACTGCTATGAATATCTCGACTGTAGATGTTGTCTCACTTAAAAATGATGAGGAAGAAATTCGAAAATACATCGAGGGCGTACTATGAGTAACATGTGGCAAATCTCAGTTCCTGGGAGCACTGCCAATCTAGGCTCCGGCTTTGATTCAATAGGGCTTGGCTTGTCTCTTTACTTAAAGTTAACCGTGTCTTTACAGGATAGTTGGGAAATTATCCACCTCGATGATAATGGTCCTAAAGAGTTTGAGCTAGAAGAGCACTTACTATACGTGATTGCCAAAAAAATTGCAGACCAATACGGTAAGCAGCTACCCGCTTGCCGTGTTGAAATGGCAAGTGAACTCCCATTAGCCCGCGGTTTGGGGAGCAGTGCAGCTGTCATCGTTGCAGGAATTGAACTAGTTAACCAAGTATGTGATCTAGGCTTAACTGTTCAGGATAAACTCGATTTATCCTCACAAATCGAAGGGCATCCAGACAATGCAACAGCCTCGGTATTAGGAGGATTAACAATTTCCTCAATGGATGAAAATGGCGTTGTTGATACATTTCATGTTAATGATATAGAAGCTTCCTTTGTTGTGTATGTACCAGATGTCGAACTAAAAACAAGTGAGGCTCGTTCTGTGTTACCAGAGCAATTTGACCGTGCATACGCAGTGAGAGCCTCTGCAAATGCAAATATGCTAGCAGCTTCATTAATGGTTCGTAATTATGAGCATGCAGGTCGTTATATGGAAGCTGATTTATTTCATGAACCTTTCCGTGCCCAATTAATCCCACAATATAAAGAAATCCGTGCATCCGCCAAGGCTAATGGGGCATTTGGAACAGCTTTAAGTGGGGCGGGACCAACAATGATTTCTATCATTCCTACAGCTATTGCGCATAATTTTGTAAATGCGATGAAAAATCAATTTCCAGAGCATCAAATTATCTTAACAAAAGCCGATGAACATGGTGTACAAGTGAAATTTAAACGTCTACTGCAAAAGTAGACGTTTTTTCTTGGAAGGGGGAAGTAGCTTGAAACCAATTATTTTCTGTGATTTTGATGGTACTATTACAGAAACAGATAATATCGTCTCACTAATGACTCAATTCGTTCCAGAGGAATCTGAAAAAATTGCTTCGGCAATGATGGAACAAACTATTACCTTTAAAGATGGCATTTCAGCAATGTTCGAGCTATTATCGACTAAACAAAAGAATGATGTTATCCACTATTTATTGGATAAAGCCATTATACGTAAGGGCTTTGGTGATTTCGTTCGTTTTGCACAAGAGAAGCATATTCCGTTTTATATTGTTAGTGGAGGTGTAGACTTTTTCATTGAGCCACTGTTAGAAAAGTACGGTCCATTTTCTGGAATATATTGTAATAGTGCTGATTTTTCCGGACAGCAAATTGAACTCGTCTTTCCAAACGGCTGTGATGAAGAATGTACGAAATTTGAGACACAGGGCTGCGGTTGTTGCAAGCCAAGCGTTATGCGACAGGTTGCACAGGGCAATCATTTTAAAATCGTGATTGGAGATTCACTCTCTGATTTTGAGGCTGCCAAACAGGCAGATTTAGTACTTGCTAGGGATCATCTTATTAAACGCTGTAAAGACCTTCATCTTCCTTATGAGCCATTTGAAACATTCTATGATTGCTTAGAAATTGTAAAAAAGCTTATGGAAGCAGACAAGGCTGTTTCTTTATAAAAGGTTAAAGAAATAAGGGCGGTATGTTCAAAGATACCCCCCTTATTTCTATATAACAATAGGAGCCTTCTTAATTAGACGGCTCCCATTTCAATTTTATAATTTATTTTTTGCTTTAAAAATTCTCTTTCGACGTTCGTACCAAAAAACACAAATGACAAACCACGTATACCCCATACTCCATCCGGCCAATACATCAGAAGCAAAATGACGGGCTCCGGCAACTCGAGACAAACCAATAAGCACAGTTAAAACAACTGCCCCAAGCCAAAGTAATGCCTTACGTCCCCTGCTATTGTTCTCCGAAAAAACATAAGCAATTGTAAATAAATACAAGATACCGGTCATAGAATGTCCAGATGGAAAGCTAAAGGATGTTAATTGTTCTTCAATCTCCGGTCTTGGTCGTTGTACCCATTTTTTCAATAATTGATTAAGTACATTCCCACCTGCGATTGTTAACAAAACAAATAGTATGCCTCGGTTATTTTTCACCTTCCATGCTAAATACACTATTAAGACGATAGCGACAGATACTACAAATACCGGTTCTCCTATATAGTGAAAAAATTCTACAAAACGGTTACCGAAAAATAAATCAGCCATTTTTGTATCAAAAGTACTGATTATTTCACTTTGAAAAGTACCTCGTAACACAAAAAAGATAATGAGCGTTAATACCGCTAAAGGATAAGCCCATTTTTTCATTTATTACTTCACCTCAAAACTATATGCTACTATCATATTTTTCACATCATATCATATTTAAGCTTGCTTGAGGTAATTTGCTCTTTATCCCGCATTAAGGGGCAGTATAATTTACAAAATCAACTGCCCCTTAATGCCCGGTTTCTAACCTACCTTATTCCCTCTTTCTTGTGGTATGACAAAGGATCTTCCTTCTGCTTTATTAAAATAATTTGAGAGAGCTAATGCAACGACAAATAAGATTGCAACGATAGGTATTATTTTTCTAAACAAAATATGCACTTCCTCATTTTCGATTTGAATTATTTTAATAACACTGGATCGAATAACCAATCCTTCGGTCCAAAGTTTTTATCCTTCTCTCCTCTTACCTCACGGGATATATTATTTTTAATAATTAGTTCTCTAAACTTTCTACTGAACAAAGTTTTTCGGTATAAATATCTTCCGTCATGGCTCCATTCAGCCGAGAGGAATATATCGTTTTTTATATTGGTTAAGTCTTCGCGATGATAAATATCAGGACCATTGATTACCCCACTTAATCCGCAACGACATGGTGGCTGCTCTGTTGCAAAATACAATTTAACTCTTTCAGTGCTAGATTCAGGCAATACTTGTGTCGGTATAATTTGAAAAGCTTTCCGCTTCCCTTCTTTCGGTCCTTGATGGATAACCTCTAAAAGTTCAAAACCTTTAATATCTTCTTGTTTCATTAATGTCGCTAATTCCTGTGAAGCTACCCAATATCCGCTCACATGAACTAGATGACGATCTTTCATTTCCGTTGTATCTATCACTAATGGTGAAAGTTGTTCTTTTTCCATAAGTCCACAATGCTGGCAATGGGTGCTTATAGAAAATAAAGTTCCTTTATCATCTATAAACATATCAGGGGAGTTACCTGCCGAATTTAAGGTAAACAGTGAAGCTTGCTCATATTCGCTATCTGAAAAGTCAAAGTAAAAGCGTTCCCCAATAGAAACAATTCCTAATTCATGTTCCAATGATTTATATAGTGCCGCGACATGTTCGTATGTTACATCATCATTTAATGTAAAAATAGGATTAAATGATGCCTTTAAATTTCTCTTTCTTATTTCAGGCGCACCGACGAAAATACCATAGCGATTATAAACTTTAATGACTTGATCTTGACTAGATTCATCTATAGAAAATAAATTTTCAAGTTCTACTTTCAAAATACACGCCTACCTTTATATAAAGTTTTATGGTGAAGTATGTTGACTGGCTAGTAACTTTTAAAAAATCTACAATCTCTACTTTATTCTTAGATAACTAGGCTTTTATCGAAATCTTATATTATCGTATTACTTACTATAACAAATCTACTTAACCACGATTAACTTAAGCGTACCAGTACTTAGACCGATATTTCAACGTTGGATTTACGCCAATTTTTTGGCGGTCTTTGCCCCTATTTTTGGCGTGATTTGGCGGACATACAAAAACACCGCCAAAATTTGGCGGTGTTGCATAAAAAATATAGATAATCAGACTTATAGTTTAGGTATAATTAACTAAGTTAAATTACGGTATTTTAATACCACCTAAACTCTCCCTTTTTATTGAAAAATCTACCAGAAGGAATGATTATAACATACAGACAATCTATAGTAAATTCATTCTTTCTGCAAGATTCACAGCGTCTGTCCGTGAATCTACATTCAATAAAGAAAATAGCTGCGTTAAATATCTTTCAGTTGTTCGCTGAGGGATATTTAATTCTATGGCAATCGCTTTATTCGTATGTCCTTCTGCAATCAATCTTAAAATTTTCTTTTCTTTTTCATTTAAGTGTATATCAAGTTTTGCATCCTGCAATTTAAATTTATTATCGAGAAAATCCAAGAAATTTTGAGGTAACACAATTTCACCATTTGCAATGGCTCGAACAGTTCGTAAAATTTGCTCCTTAGACGCTGTTTTAGCTAAAATCCCTTCTATTTTCCGCTCTAAAATAAGTGGATAATAATCAGTAATATCATCACCAGTATAAAGGATAATTGAAGCATTTGACTGGATAGCTTTAATGTTACGTGCTAAATGTATGCCATTCTCTAATGGCATATTTATATCAATTAAGTAGATATCATACGGTTTGTTTTTAATTCTCTGTATGACATGAGTCGCATCGCTTTCTGTATCAACTATAATATCTTCGTTTTCTTGAAATAAATTTTTCGTTCCCTCTAACACAATAGGGTGATCATCCACTATAAGCATCGTAATCAAGTGTATCACTTCCTTCTTTTACTGTAATTCTAATAAACATTCCTTCATTAACCTGTGAATCGATGTAAAACTGTCCGTTAAAGGCCTTTACACGCTCTTGCATACCTTGAATTCCCATTGACTCTCCGACAGTAATATCATCAACATTACAGCCTAACCCATCATCCTTATAGATGATTTCAAAACCATCGTCCATTTCCTGTAAACGTATTTCAACTGTTGTTGCATAGGAATGTTTTAAAGCATTGTTGAGTAATTCTTGAAATAGTCGATAAATCATTAAATTCATACGCTCATCCTCTAAATAAAGGCGATCTATCGTATAAATTAATTCAAAACTAGCTCTTTCTATTACTTTACGAATTAACTTTTCTAACGCAGCGTTTAGCCCTAATGTATCTAATAATGGAGGTTTTAAATTTTCGCAATAAGCTCTTAAATCATGTAAAGATGTAATCATCTGCTGATGAATTTTATCAAGTTTTTGCTGGATATCAGTTGTATCTTTCGCATTGACTAGGACATCAACCTCTCGGGCAATATGGAGCTGCTCTTGCAAATTGGTATCATGTAATTCTTGAGCTAATTGATATTTTTCCTCTTCAAATCTTAACCATAATAATTTGCTTAACCAAGGTAATTGACTATCATCTGCTTGCCTCATATGCCTTAGTTCCTCTAACAGCTCTTCTACCATCTTTGTATTTTCAATAAAATTATTTACATATAATAAAAGCAATTCAAGCCATAGAAGCTCTTCATCTTTTAAATGAATCGAATTTTTATGTTCCAATACTAAGGCTCTTTTATAATGAGCATCTTGATGGAGGAAGGCTAAGTAGACTTTGTCGATTCTCCGTATTCCTCCTAATTTCAAATCCTCTATTAGCGCTGGATTAATTGAAAGCCTTCCCTCAACCGTTGAAGTAAATTGACTTGTGTCATAGTTATAAGTTAATACAAATACATTCTCTAACTCAAGATGTAATGAAACCTCTTGTGCAAACTTCTTTAGAAGCTCATCTATTTTAATCGTTTTACCAATCCTATCGACAGCCGTGTATAGCTGATGTATATAATCCCCTTTTGTCGAAAATAAAATTTTTCGTTTTCGATAATCTACCTTCTCTTTTATGTAAAAAAGGACAACTAACGATGTAAAAGTAAAGAGAGAAACACCTGATATTACGGGTATAGTTAAATATTTTCCTGCAATGCAATACAAACCAACTATAAACCATAAAGTAAATATTAATGCAAAGATTCCATAATAACGAAGTCTTGTAATATGGTATTCAATATCAAATAATCGTTCTGCTACCTGTGTAAAGATAAAGCTAAATGGAATAAGTAATAAAAATAAAGAGCTGACTTCACCTGAAAGAATATACGTATCAAAAAAAATGCTAGGGAGTGCATATAAAAAAAGGAATGGCAAAAACGGTATCATTATACTACTTAACAATACTTTCAACTGAGGTGATTTGTATTTGAAATAGCTTAGTAATAAAATACTAAGAATAATAATAAGGAGAATGAAGAAAAGGACTAACACTACGTCAGAAAGTAAAATGTAATAAGCAGGATAGAAAGTGCAAATGCAGCCCAGTGAAAAAGCGATTACAGGGAATACATAAAAGTATTTGATATTGTTTGTAAACAGCCAATTTATTTTTACAAATGAATAATAATCTCTTAAAAAATGTAATAATATAGCTAAACACAATACCATACTACTACGATTTACTATTATCCCAATTCCATTCACTCTACTAGATACTCCGCTGCTTACATAAGCCAATGAAACAGTTAACATAAAAAAAATAAGTAAGTTAGTAAGCTTTATACTTTTTTGATTGAAATATATATATATGGTAATGAATAGAGTTAGTAAATAATAACAAAACGGAAATAGTAATAAATAGTAAAATTGGTGAGGGATATCTGAATGGTTAATATGTATATCTTTTATTTCTCCATTGGGCTTCATTATGGTTATTTTATCAGCAGTTACTATCATAGATTTATATTTCAATTGATGTAGATGATCCATAGGCACATCATCTACTCTTAAAATAACATCAGATGGTGAAATATTTCTCCATCCCGTCCAGTCTTTGTAATAAGGTTGCGTTACTCCCCACTCGCCATTCTCTTTTTCTATCTCAATTTCTAATAATGGCCCGCTATAACCCACATATATCAGATAAGAACCAATCATTAAATAGAGCATTATAGCAGGCCAAACTAACTTGCTACTCAACGATTTTATTTCCACGATCCACTTTCCAACTCTACTTCACTATTAAACGCATCTAAAATTGCTTTTTGCTCTATAGGCGAAACTCCAATTAATGAGACTTTTTGTGCTTTTAATAGAGAAACTAGTTCTGGGTTATTTTCTAGATATTGAATTACATTTATCATGCATATAACTCCTCATTTCAATAGTTTTTTTAAGTAGTCTTTACCTAAATCGTTTATTGCCATGTTTTCAAGATTATCTAATGCTTTAAACTTGTAAACATTTTTAATAGTAATTGCATAACGTATCGCACCACCATTTGTCAACTCGTTTTCCATAGCATTATTATCTAAAAATACATCTATATCGTCATTATAATAGCTTATCACAGACTTTGAAACATCATTTTTCTGTGATAAAAGATAAATAATAGGCAATGAGTATCTTTTATTAAGCAAATCATTTTTAGATCCCCAAGTTTTTAAACTTTGAATATCGTTTTTAATTTGTTGGATAATACCTATGTATTTCCCATACTCTTTAACATCAGAAGATGTCTCACCTTTTGCAAGTACTTCACCAATTAAGCAACCCATTGCTGTTAAAGAACCTGACTTTTGTTCAATCATTTGTAAATATGATTGCTCATTCCTACAAGTATTAAGTAAATCTAGTTGCTGACCATTTATACTTCGTAATGCATAATCATCAAGTATTTGAATAGCTGCACTTTTGTGTTCAAAGGAAGTCTCACGTATTGTTTTAGAAGCCATCACTAGCATAGCTAACGCAACATTTAATGATAATTCAGGTGTTTTAGTCCAACTGTAGTCTGAATCCTTGTCCTGCAAGTCATCGATGATATCAAACGATAAAATTAAAAGTTCAATAGCTGCGGCAACTTTATAGATGTCCTCGTTCAAACAATCTGCAAATGCTTCGTAATGCCAATAACATAGCTTACCAAATGAATAGCCAACTGCCTTTTTTTCTTCCTTAAAAATCTTTAGCATCGACCGTAGTTCATGACCTATCAATAACTCGTTTTCAATTAGAATATCCAACGCTTCATTAATTTTTCCGTCAAGCTCCTGCAATAGTCCTCTCCCCCCACAAGTATGTTATTAAATAGTATACAGATTAATGGGAAATAATACTAGATATTAAACCCATAAGGGAATATTTTACATAAAATCATGACAGAAATACCGCCAAAAAGTGGCGGTATTATATTATTGACCGCCATTTTTTGGCGTAAACCCACCATTGAAATGGCGTCCTTATCGATGATACGCTTAAATAGGGTAAGATTTTAAGATCATTTGCATCTGTTCGATTTAATCAAGTTAAATAGTTTATTTCCAAATATCAGAAAGAGAATTGAGACCATTTGCCATGTACTGAAGAGAAGGCTAGGCAACTCCATCATGATGAACAGCTAGGAATCATTTAAATCTATTAACAGGAAATACTCGAAACACAGGGAGTGATTGAAATGAAAAATGACGTAAATGAAAATGTTTTAATACTTACAGCTAATTTCTCCTGTACAATTTCAGTGACCGAAGAGGAAATCACGATTAAAAAACCTTCGAAAGAACAGCAATGTATAGAGCAAATAATTGTTGATGCCGAGCAACAAGCTTATAAAGAAACATTAGCAGAGTATAAAAGCAAATCTACATTTTCAAATTTTATTTGCAATATTCCTGGATTTGAGGATACTTTTCAGCAAAAGCTAGACGCTTTTATTGAACAATATGGAATTAAAAGAGTATCTGAAGAAAATCAGTCTATACCGCCTTTAGTAAGTCCATTTACCTCTGGATTAAACATACATACACCTATAATCTATACGTTACCAAGCTTTTATATTATAAATGCTAGAGGCAATTGCTCTAGCACTTCTATTAGAAATGCTACTGTCGGCTTGCCTGTTTATCGCTATAATTCAGAAATAGAAATGTCCTCTTTAGGGAAATATAATACTGCTGTAAAGGAAGCTAATTGTGCACCCAAACATTTTACCGAGGTCTCCATTAGTGATACTGATATTTCTTTTAATATTACGACAGCATTTAATGCATGGAATAAAGCGTCCATTAAGCATTAAGAAATGGGTATGGCACAGTTATAAATTTGTGCCTCCCTTCTTCCTTATGCGTCATTTCAATGCTTCTATTCATCGCTTAATTTTTTTATCCGCCACCCCGACTTCTTTTAGTCTAGTTAGCCATTCTTTCCTTCGCTCTCTGTCACTTTGCCTACCTATTGTTTTTTCTACGAGACCTTACATATTCATATAAAAAAAGGTGCCTCAAATGACTTTGAGACACCTCTAAAATATTAACCTTTTACATAATAAACTTCTTGTCCGCTTTCGATGATGTGATCAGGCTTCGGTTTACCAGCATTTGCTTTATGACCAGCAATATGCTCCGGACTTTTCTCCCAATTTTTCCATGCTTCTTCTGATTCCCAACGAACCACAATTAACACTTCTTCATCACCACGTCGTACTTTTTTCAAAAGTACTTGCTTATCAATAAAGCCTGGCTGTTGTTCAAGTAATGTTGGACCATCTTTTTTAGCACCAAAACGTTCAACTACTTTATCGGAATTCCCTTCCGTAACGACAATACGTTTAATTTGTACAAACATATTATTTAAACGCCTTTAGAACATCTTCAATTTTTTGAGTTTCAGAAGTTAAACCGCCATTAGCAAGATACCAAGTTTCTGGATTTAAGTAGAACACTTTTCCGTTTTTCACAGCTTTTGTTGCTCCAACGATTTCGTTTTCAATTGCAGCTTTTGTACCAGATTCACCGTTTGGATTTCTAACTGCATCGCTATCAACTACGAATAAAACATCTGGGTTTGTGTCACGTACATATTCAAAGCTTACATTATCACCATGTGTAGCTGCTTTAATAGTTTCATCAGCAGCTTTCACACCGTAAATATCATGAATTACACCAAAACGCGAACCTGTACCATAAGCAGATAGTGCACCTTCGCCACCTAATACGATTAAAGCTTTATCTTCCGATTTAGCAGTCTTTGCTTTAATTTCTTCTACTTTTGCTTCATATGCAGTAATTGCATCAGCGACTTCCTTTTCTTTACCGAAAATCTTACCAGCTAATTCTGTGTTTGTTTTGAATGATTCTAAGAAATTAGTATAGTCAGTCCCAACATATACTGTCGGTGCAATTTTAGATAATTCATCGTAAGCTGCTGCTTGACGACCAGAAATGAAAATAACGTCTGGATTCATTTCAGAGATTGCTTCAAAATCAGGCTCTTTTAAAGCACCAACATTTACGTATGATTTATCAGCATATTTGCTTAAGTATTTTGGAAGTGATTTTTGTGAAACACCTGCAACTTTAACACCTAAAACATCTAAAGTATCAAGGAAACCATAATCAAATACAACAACTTTTTCTGGCACTTTATCAAGAGTTACCTCTTTAAAAGTATCTTCGCCACTTGTACTACCTGGAATTGTAATTGGATAAGCTGTAGCTTCTTCCTTTTGCGTCTCAGAAGGTTTGTTATCAGTTGAAGAATCTTTCTCTTCTTTTTTTGCTTCGTCTTTAGAACCGCAAGCTGCTAATACTAATAGCATCATCGCCATTAATACAGTTAGTAATTTCCAATTTTTCATTGTAAAATTGCTCCTTTAAATTTAATTTATAGATAATAGATGGTTATCCCATCTTTACTATTTCTAAGAGTTGAAATACACACAAATGCGACAGCCATTCTGTTCTTGGACAGGAATATCCATATCGTAGATTTCCTTAAGAGCATCAGGACTGATGATGTCATTTGTTGGACCGTCTTTGACAACACGTCCATTTTTTAATGCAACAATATGATCAGAGTAGACGGAAGCAAAGTTAATATCGTGTAAAACGATGACAACTGTTTTCCCTAGCTCATCAACGAGCTTACGCAAAATCTTCATAATTTGCACAGAGTGCTTCATGTCTAAATTATTGAGTGGCTCATCAAGTAAAATATAGTCTGTGTCCTGTGCAATAACCATAGCGATAAATGCACGTTGACGTTGACCACCGGATAATTCATCCAAATAATTGTGCTGAATATCCTCTAAATTCATATATTGAATTGCTTCATCTACTTTTAGCTCATCCTCATGCTTTAAATTTCCTTTTGAATAAGGGAAGCGACCAAATGAAACAAGCTCACGAATTGTTAGGCGTACATTCATATAGTTTGACTGTTTTAAAATGGATACACGCTTCGCAAAATCATCCGATTTCCAACGACTTACATCTGATTCATCGAGTAATACTTCTCCAGTATCTGCATTAAGTAAACGGCTTACCATTGAAAGCAATGTTGATTTACCTGCACCATTTGGTCCAATAAAAGACGTAATTTTCCCTGGTACAACGTTAACACTGACATCTTGAATGACCGGTTTTTTTCCAAAAAACTTAGAGATTTCTTTTACTTGGATCATCCTGCAGACCTACTTTCCTTCAATAATATGTAGATGAAGTATACGCCACCTACGAAGTTTATAATAACGCTTAGTGTTGTATCGAAATTAAAAATACGTTCGACCATCCACTGTCCACCGACTAAAGCTACAATACTCATTACACATGAACCTGCTATTACCACAGAGTGCTTGTACGTCTTGAAAAATTGATACGATAAATTTGCTACGATTAAGCCAAAAAACGTAATAGGCCCAACAAGAGCTGTAGACACGGCTATTAACACCGAAGACAATATGAGCATACGCTGCACAAGCTTGTCATATGGTACCCCTAGGTTAATGGCTGTATCCCGACCAAGAGACATTACGTCTAATTGGTTCATATGACGCCAGCCATAAATAAAGGTAATGATGATGACAACAGCTGCAAGCCATACTAAATCCGAATTGACATTGTTGAAGCTTGCAAACATTTTACTTTGTAAGCTTAAAAATTCATTCGGGTCTATTAATACTTGGAAAAACGTAGTTACGCTTCCTAAAAATGTTCCGACAATCATACCGACAAGCAGTAAGAAATAAATCGGGCGCTTTCCTTCCTTGAACAATACACGATAAAAAATTAACGCAAAGATAACCATAGCTGAAACAGCTAATAAGAAATTATATTTAGCATTAATGACGAATACCGACATAGAGCCGAAGAAGTAAAAGATAAACGTTTGAACCAACATATATAATGCATCAAGCCCCATTACACTTGGCGTTAAAATACGGTTATGTGTAATCGTTTGGAAGACCACTGTTGAATAAGCAATCGCAATTCCCGTTAACGACATAGCAAACACTTTAATGAGGCGGCGCGGGAGTGCATAATGATAATTACCATTAAGTCCATAAAGTACATACAGTAAAATAGATGCTACGGCCAAACCTAGTAAAATCAACATTTTTGTACGGTTACGCATATGCTTTCCCCCTAAACAACATAATTAGGAAGATTGCACTTCCGATGACACCGACAGTCATACTAATCGGAATTTCATAAGGGAAAATCAGTACACGCCCTATAATGTCGCAGAATAATAAGAAAGACATTCCTAGTAGTGCGGTATGAGGCAATGTCTTAGCAAGATTATCCCCTTTGAACAGCGAAATTATATTTGGAATGATTAAACCAAGGAACGGAATCACACCAACTGTTAGGACCACCGTCGTTGCAATAAGTGCTACTAACACTAAACCTAAATTCACAATGAATTTATAGGAAAGACCAAGATTTTTTGCAAAATCCTCACCCATTCCTGCCACTGTAAAGCGGTTCGCATAAATGTAAGCTAATATAAGCACGGGTACACTTATGTATAAAAGCTCATAACGACCTTTCATCATTAATGAGAAATCTCCTTGTAACCATGCAGAAATGTTTTGGATAATATCCGCCTTATACGCAAAGAACGTTGTAATTGAAGAAAGGATATTCCCAAACATTAAGCCAATAAGTGGTATAAAAATCGCATCTTTAAACTTGATTCGATTTAATATTTGCATAAACAATAATGTGCCGGCTAAAGCAAATAGGAAAGCGAAGGAAATTTTTTGAAAATACGTGACGTTTGTGAAAAACATCATCGAAATTAGAACCCCCAACTTCGTAGCATCTAATGTACCTGCTGTCGTTGGTGACACGAACTTATTCCTACTTAAGCTTTGCATAATTAAACCAGCAATACTCATACCTGCACCTGCTAACAAAATTGCTACAAGTCTCGGTATACGACTAATAATAAATAGTCTAGTTTCTTCTGATTCGAAGTCTAATAGATCACTCGGTTTAATATCAACTACTCCGATAAATAGCGAAACTATAGACAGCACAACAGTTGCTGTTAAAAGATATCTTTTTTTCATTGTAATCCCCGGTAGATTCATTTTTGCTCGTATTAATCATTGAAAATGATTATCATTACTCACGATTCTCATTATAAGCTCGTTTCCATTCTCAGTCAACCTTCCATTGAGAATTATTCTCGTTTTATTTGAGAATCTTTAATAGAACGAGCATTCTTAACGGAATTCCTACTTTTTTTGGTTCCTCAAAGTTAAATATTTCTACTTTTTTGACACAATAAAAAGGTAATTGAGAATAAAATACTAATTTTTTCTCAATCACCTTTTAAATCAATTAATAATTACGTCCGGAGGCTTTTGGCCAACAAATGTCTTTTGTGCGGAAGCGCAGCGGGAGCAACAACACCAACAACATGATGTTGGTCACTCAGTCGTGCGTTGTTATTGCTTTCGCTACATAAAACATTCGCTGAAAGAAATTATGCTATTCGTCGAACGCCTTTGAGCCACGCAAAAACAATTAAAATGATTAATATAAAACCGACATACCCCATCACTGCATAAAGCTTGGCTACAAGCGTCGTAAAGCCAGCGAGACTTGCTAAAAAGCCCAATGCGCCGATAACAAAGGCAGTAACCTTAAAACTAACCTTATTAGGTTTTAAAAACCTTACCATAAATGAATAGAACATCCCTACCGCTGTATTATAAATCATCCCTAATAAGGAAAAAGACATCAACAGACCAACTAGAGGATGAATTTCATTTGCTAAAGCTAGCATCGGTATATCTATGCCAACGATTACATTCATTTTGGCAAGAAGGGATAGGTTAATAAGAAGAATTAAAGCTCCAAGCAAAACCCCACCAATAATGCCTCCCATCCCCGCCACCTTCTCATTGCGAATAGATCCACACATAACAGTTAAAAGAGAAAAACACACACCGATATTAAAAGACGTGTACAGTAAAGCTGTAGTCCACCAGCTTTTAGTACTCACTTGTGCTTGTTGTGCGATAACAGCTTGTTCGACAAAGGTCAAATCCATCGTAGCTATTGAATAGACAGCTATGATCGAGACAATGGCTAGCAGATAGGGTGTAGCAAAAGCAATAATGTTTATAATACTCTTCACATTCATCATAACCGTTGCTATAGTCAGTACAATCATACAAATGCTCCCTAGCCAAACCGGCAGTCCAAACATTTGATGAAACGTAGCACCTGCTCCAGCAAACATGATTACTGCTACACCAAATAAGAAAAGGGACAGTAAATAATCCATCACAAAGCCTACAGTATTACCTGAAATTTGATAAATTAAATCCTTGTGCGATGTCGTACGTAACCTTGAGCTAATTTGTGCAATGCACATTCCTACTAAAGCAAATCCAAATGTCGCAATAAGAGCACCATATATCCCATGAAAGCCATAGCTCGTAAAATAAAGTACGATTTCCTGTCCTGATGCAAATCCCGCACCGACGATAATTCCTACATAGGCACCACCGATTTGCAAACTTTTTTTCAATCAGTTCTCTCCCTGTTTATCCTATTATCGGAATCATCACCAAAGCGTGTGGTGATGAACCTATTATTGATAGACCTTTCTGCTGATTGTTAGCTTATCGATTACCTTTATATTAGGTGTATATCCAATACCAATTGACTGTGGCACACGAATATAACCATCCTCTACAATTACTTCAGGTGTAATGATATCCTCATACCAATAATGACTTGAGCCCGCAGTATCCCCTGGTAGCACAAAATTAGCGAGCGATGTTAATGCAATATTATGCGCTCGTCCGATTCCTGCCTCTAACATGCCACCACACCAAACAGGAATTTTATTTTCCTTACATAAATCATGAATTCTTCTTGCTTCTGTTAAACCGCCTACACGTCCTATTTTAATATTGATAACACCACAGCTACCTAGCTCTATCGCTTTTCGAGCATCTTCATAGGAAGTGATGCTTTCATCTAAACAAATAGGCGTTTTTATCTTTCGCTGTAGCTTAGCATGATCGACAATATCATCTACAGCTAAAGGTTGCTCAATCATTAATAAATTAAATGCATCAAGTTGCTGTAATACATCCATATCGTTCAATGTATAGGCTGAATTAGCATCTACCATTAATGGCAGACCCGGCATTTCAGCTCGTATAGCACGAATAACTTCTACATCGTGACCAGGCTTAATTTTCATTTTTACTCGTTTATAGCCTTTATTTACATGGCTTTTTAACAGCTCTATTAATGCTTCGGTGGAAGATTGAATACCTACGCTAACGCCTACCTCTATTTGTTCCTTATGTCCACCTAATGCTTTTGCAAGTGATTGTTTCGTTTGTTGAGCATAAATATCCCATATAGCCCCTTCAATAGAGGACTTCGCCATGCAGTTACGACGAATAGAGGAAAACAAAGCACTAACTTCATCTGGATGCCCAACCTCTTTATGTAACAAGATAGGTATCAAGAAGTCTTCAAGCATATGCCATGTTGTTTTTAATGTCTCCTCTGTATACCAAGGCGCTACAAAGGCAACAGCTTCTCCCCATCCTACAGTTCCTGATTGATCTTTCGCTTCTATAAGTAAGAATTCCTTTTCATCAATTGTGCCAAAACTCGTTGTAAACGGTGATTTCATTGGCATTTTTATATGTCTAACTGTAATCTGTTCTAATTTCACAAAATTTCACTCCTTATCCTTATTATAAAGCTAATAAGGAGCGTCTGACTAATAGATAGCTATGGACATATTCTTTGTGTTTTTTCATTCGAACGATTGCATAATCTTGTTCAAATAATGTCGTTAAAATAGTACGAACTTTATAACGCCAATCTTCTGCAAGCTTAGGACTTTCCACTTTCATCTTTTGTAAATATTGAGGTATGGGCAATAAATAAGCGTCTTTATAAAATAATTGCTCTCGCTGAAATTCACCTTCAATATCGAGCACTGGTAAGCCATCTACCGTTAAAGACCACGGTACAACTTCTTCGGCTCCCTCTTCCAGTTCATCTAAGGAATCTTCCACTCGATCGCGTTCAATCCACCATTCTACGACAATTCGATCTGAAGGTAGCCCATCGTTAAAATCATCCCTGAGCGGACCATAATAATCATTTTCATACTGAAGACTAAAGGAATTGAGCTTCAAAAACGATAAATTAGCCATACATGCTTCTAGTGGATCAAATAGCCAAATCACAAGCTGAAACCCATGTTCTTTTGCATATTCCTGTTGGGCATGCTTTAATAATTCACCTACACCTTGTTCACGATATGTTTTTTCCACACCAATCATGTGTGAGTGTAAATACATTTTTCCATGTCCAAAGCCAACAAAGCAGTAGTTAAAGCCAATCAGCTTTTCGTCTAAATACGCCCCAAGTACTAATCCACCATTTTGTACAGCCGCTAACAATTGATGAGAGGGAATAGCCTGACTCCCCCAAATACTTTCGTTTAAAATTTGCACTTCTGCAACCTCTGTAGGTGTCATTACTTTTTGAATACGCACACTCTCTAACATTATGCTGACCCCTCCTTTGTATTCCCTGACTCCAATGCTAACAATACCGCTCTTGTAAGAATTTCAACTCCAGTTACTAACCTTGCCTGCTTAAATTTCATCTTTGGATGATGTAGTCCTGGTGCTAGTCCACAGCCTAGACCTAACATCGTAGATTTTAAATGTGGGCGTTGGACAGCATAATGATGAAAATCTTCTCCTCCAGGTGTATGAACTGGCCTTCTTAAATTCGACACCCCTGTTGCTTGCACGATTGCTTTCTCCATAAGAGATTGAGCAGTTGAGTCTACTTCAGCAGCTACTACATTTGCCACTGTACGTAATTCAATCTGCACTTTATGCAACAGCTTGGAAGAATCTATAACCCTTTTTACTCCCTGTACAAGTGCATCCATCACATCATTTTGTTGAGCTCGTATATCAATGGTGAACGCTGCACTCCCAGGAATAATATTGCCGGATTCTCCTCCTGCATGAAATTTAGTCATCTTAATTGATACAGGAACCATCGGATCTGTATGAATAGTTCGTAAATCTTCAATAATAGTTGCTCCTACTTCAATGGCATTCACGCCAAGATGCGGTCTAGCAGCATGGGCATCTTCTCCAATGATTTCTCCTTCTAATAATCGGGAAGCTCCATGGTGCAACGCGGCACAATATGTACCGTCTTCAAGCTCATGGACAGGTCTTACATGGACACCAAATAAAAAGTCTAAATCATCAATGACTCCTTCCTTTAAAACAGAGAAAGCACCTGTACCTTTCTCTTCTGCTGGTTGAAAAATTACACGAATTGTACCGTTGAATGATGGAGCAAGCTCTTTCAAAAGTAAGAGAGCACCGATTGCCATCGTCATATGTCCATCATGGCCACAGGAGTGATTCGCACGAAATTCACCATCTACTTCCTGCCATAACGCATCCATGTCCGTACGTAAACCGACTTTAGGTTGACCATTCCCTACATCAACATAAAGCCCTGTACTGTTTTTAAAGCGTATTGGTGAAAAACCTTCACGAGTTAGTAAATCGAAAATATAATTTGTTGTTTCTACCTCTTGCCAGCTTATTTCTGGATTCGCGTGCAAGTACGTGAAAATCTCCATTAATCTTGGCCTCAAACGATTCAAAGCTTCCTTCATAGCATCCAACCCCTTAAATTATCATACTATTAAGATTATTATAAATGAAAATAAAAACTTTTCTACACAGAAACGTCCCGCCTCCAGCAAATTAACTACATGCTACAGCTTTTCACATTCAGATTGTAGAAAGCTTTCCATATTGAATCCTAAAAAGTGGGGACGTTGTTAACCGCCTTTTATCCATTTTTTAATTAGAAGATGCTGATTTCCACCAAGGGCTACTATTAGTTAAAAATACGCTTATATTAATTGATCTTCGTTACGGTTGGGCGACTCCTTGGGGATCAGCGATAGAGGAACGAAGGCTAAAACCATCACGTCCTGCGATAACGCCTTCGTGACCAACATCCTGCTGTTGCTGTCGCTGCGCTTTCGCACAAACAAAACCCTCTGCTGCCGCTACGTTAGCACTACGCTTTCGCGCAAAAAACATCTGTTGGCCCGAGACCCTGCAGCGAAGCGAAGCGGCTCATCGGACGCCCCCAGGAAGCTCTGCTCTGTGCGAAAGCGAAGCGGCAGCGACAAAGCGCCCAGCCGGAACGGAAATCAACCTCACGTTATGTGGTAAGCAAAGTATCAAAGGTAATATTTCTTAATACAAAAAAATGCAAGTACAGTTATTTGAATAACTGTACTTGCATCTCTTGATTAATTAATACCTCGCATAGCTTTTGAAATAATTGGCGAAAGTACTAATATTATGATCCCGAAAACAATTGCTAATGAGCCTAAGAAACCGAAGTATGTGAATTCACTTACCACTTCATAGACTTTTACAAGTTGTGCGTTGATCGCTTGCGCTGCTGCGCTTGTTAAAAACCAAAGTGACATCGTTTGTGCAGCAAAAGCCTTTGGAGCCAATTTTGTAGTAACTGACAACCCTACTGGCGATAATAATAACTCCCCAACTACAACTAAAAAGAATGATAATACTAACCACCACGGACTTACTAAATCTGTACCACCAGATAAATACGCTGGAAGCATCATCACTAAGAATGACAATCCTGCAAAGAATAATGCATAAGCGAATTTACGCGGTGTAGATGGTTGCTTATCTCCCCACTTCATCCATAACATGGCAAATAACGGAGCCATTGTAACGACGAATAAAGGGTTTAATGATTGGAACCAAGAAGATGGAATATGAAAACCACCAATATCCAATCGTGTACGACTATCTGCATACGTTGCTAAAATAGTCGCCCCTTGTTCTTGGATTGCCCAAAACATTACAGCCGATAAAAACAAAGGAATATAAGCGAGCACGCGAGACTTCTCGTCCTTCGTTGTTTTCTCACTGCGATACATATAAATAAAGTACACCGTTGGAATTATAATACCCAGCGCCGTAATAATTAAACCAAAAACATTCACTGTTAGTACGCCAGTTTTGATACCAATTGCCCCAGCAATAATAATAAGTAGCGCTAAAATCCCAAATCGTGTAAAGACTTTTTTCCGTTCTTCAGGCAGTAACGGGTTGTTTACCTGTAACCCTGCTAACCCTAAATATTTTTTTCCTGTTAATTTAAAAATAATTAAACCAAATAACATCCCTATCCCTGCTACACCAAAGCCTAGGTGGAAATTATACTGTTGTCCAATTGTTCCGACAATTAATGGTGCAAGGAATGATCCCATGTTAATGCTCATATAGAAAATTGAAAAACCTGCATCACGACGACTATCTGTATCAGCATACATGTCTCCGACAATGCTTGAAACGTTCGGTTTTAATAAGCCTGTCCCAATGACAATAAAGAACATTGAAACAAATAAAATGCTTGCGCCACCAGGTAACGCTAGCAGGAAATGTCCAATCATAATGAACACGCCACCATAGAAAATAGTCCTACGTGTACCTAGTATTCGGTCAGCAATCCAACCACCGATAATCCCTGACATGTAAACCAATGATCCGTAGATAGCCATAATTGAGTTCGCTAGTCCACGATCTAGGCCTAAGCCGCCTTCATGCAATTCATAATACATAAAGAAAATCAGAATTGCTCGCATACCGTAGTATGAGAATCGTTCCCAAAATTCTGTAAAAAATAATGTAAAGAGCCCTTTAGGGTGTCCGACAAAGCCGTTTTGAGGGACGGATTTTACAATTTCATCTTTAGTAGACATAAAAATATCCTCTCCCGATTTCATTATTCAGTAATAATATTATTACCCAATTTTAAGGATAAAAACTATATTTCATCATACTAAAGTGTTTTAAAAACTTTTTCAAGAGTTTTAAAAAATGTTGGAATTTTACACCTTTTCTTTAAATTCAGACTCGTTTTACTATAATTATAGCAAACCTGTTGCTATCCCTGAATTTTTCTACTCTTTAATATCTACTAATTTATAAACATCTACAAAATTATTCTAAAATATTTTATAATCAGAGTATTTACTTTATTAACAAATAGGCTAGTATTATCTAAAATTTAATCCACAATGATATAAATTCGCTTTTTCTTTTGCAACAAAAAAACACGCTAGAAACACGAAGTGCTTCTAACATGTTTTTAGAACATGTTTGTGATCAACTAATTACATATTGTTGGAATTTTGCATAATCCGCTTCTTTTGCCTCTATTGTTAACAGCGTGCCATTTTCTTCATACGCTGTTTCATAGACAGAGGCATGTTCATTTAAATAAGAGACGATATTCCCCTGCTCATACGGAATGAGCATTTTACATGTTATATAATCAGAGAAAATATGCTGACGTATCATTTGCAATAATTCCTCTAATCCAGTCCCTTCCTTCGCTGAAATCCAAATATTATCACCGCTGATCACAGGGTATGGGACGTTTGCTATATCAGCTTTATTATACACATAAATTGTCGGAATCCCTTCAACGCCAACTGCTTTAAGCGTTTCATTTGTTACATCCATCATAAAGCCGTGCTCAGAATTGGAAACATCCACAACATGTAATAATAAGTCGGCATCACGAGCCTCTTCTAGAGTTGAACGGAATGCTTTCACTAGGTGATGCGGTAATTTGCTAACGAAACCAACTGTATCTGTTAATAGGAATGTCTTCTTATCAGGTAATTCTATTTGACGGACAGATGTTTCAAGTGTGGCAAAAAGCATATCCTTCTCAAACACTTGTTTATGATCTTCCTGCCCTATTTTCGTAAGTAGCTGATTCATAATGGTTGACTTACCAGCGTTCGTATAGCCAACAATGGAAACGACAGGGACGGCATTTTTACGTCGTTGTTTACGCTGCGTCTCTCGTTGCTCCTTCACATGCTCTAGGTCCTTCTTAATTTTCGCAATTTGATCCTCAATTTTACGACGGTCTAGCTCGAGCTTTGTCTCACCGGCACCACGGTTTTTAAAGCCACCTCCAGTGCCGCCACCTTGACGACTGAGAGAAGCATGCAAACCAACCAAACGAGGTAACATATATTGCAATTGCGCTAACTCAACTTGCAGCTGTGCTTCACTTGTTTTCGCACGACGTCCAAAAATATCTAAAATCAACATGGTTCTATCAATAACCTTTGTTTCTAAATCGCGCTCTAAATTACGGATTTGCGAAG
Source organism: Lysinibacillus sp. EB271-A1-10B (assembly GCF_058791335.1). Classification (NCBI taxonomy): domain Bacteria; kingdom Bacillati; phylum Bacillota; class Bacilli; order Caryophanales; family Bacillaceae; genus Lysinibacillus; species Lysinibacillus sp. EB271-A1-10B. The sequence continues at coordinate 52,275 of NZ_JBYTDL010000012.1, read as the reverse complement.
GTGATAATTCATCATTAAAAATTACTAAATTCGCTTGTACTTCATCATAAAAGTTTTTTATTTCTTCAATTTTCCCTGTTCCAACATAATGAGATGGCGTAACTCGCTCTAAATTTTGTGTAACAATGCCAGCTACTTCAACATTTAAAGCTTCAGCTAAATTTTTTAGCTCCTCCATTGAATAATCAAAATGCTCATCATTCCGTAAATTCACACCAACTAAAATAGCTTTTTCTACCAATACATCAACTTCTTTAATTCTATCCATCCACAAACCTCCCACCAATGCCTTGATGCTACTACGACAAATTTTCTTCATCTTACCATATAATGTCCAAATTCGTGTTGTTTAGTAGTTATCTTATCTTTATTAACATGTATATCAAAAAAATGCGCCTTCTATACAAAAGGCGCACTACATTCATTTACTTACGTTCTTCTTTTAACAATACTTCAGTACGATTGAACTCGTCTTCAATATCTTTATTCGGTTTATATGTCACGATGCTGACAATCACCGCAACAATTAAGCATACGAAGAAGCCTGGAACAATCTCATATAACGATTCAGATAAGACCTTTATTTTCCCCCAAACGAAGGCGGTTGCAGCACCTGCTATCATCCCACTGAGAGCTCCGTAATTCGTTAATTTTCTCCAATATAGAGACAGCAATATTACTGGGCCGAATGCTGCACCAAAGCCAGCCCAAGCAAAGCCTACTAGGCCTAAAATAGAACTATCTGGATTCCATGCTAAAATCGCTGCGATAATAGCTACAACTAAAACAGCGAGACGGCCAACAAAGACATAATGCTTATCATCTGCTGTTTTATTAAATATAGCTTTGTAAATATCTTCTACAAGCGCTGACGAAGTAACAATTAATTGTGATGAAATCGTACTCATAACCGCAGCTAAAATGGCAGCTAGCATTATACCTGCAATAAACGGATGGAATAGGATTTGGCCAAGTACAATAAATACTGTCTCAGCGTCCTTTAACTCACCTGCATTTTGTTCATAATACGCCACACCTACCAAAGCTGTTGCAATCGCTCCGAACAAGCTTAACATCATCCAGCCAATACCGATACGACGAGCCTGTTTTGTTTCTTTAACCGAGCTTATTGCCATAAACCGTACGATAATATGTGGTTGTCCAAAATAACCTAGTCCCCATGCAAGTGATGAAATAATTGCCGCAGCAGTTGCAGTTGCTGGTAATAAGCTTAGATGTTCAGGATTTACAGCTTTAATAGAAGCTATTGTGTCTCCAATTCCACCTGTTAAAAACAAGCCAAATAACGGTACAGAAATAAGTGCAACAAACATAATTAGACCCTGTAAAAAGTCTGTATAACTAACCGCTAAAAACCCTCCAAACAATGTGTATGCCACAACAACAGCAGATACAATCAATAAACCAGTATGGTATTCATAGCCAAATGAACTATCAAAAAACTTGCCACCTGCAACCATTCCCGAAGAAACATAAAATGTAAAAAAGATTAAAATAATAATACCTGACGCAATTCTTATTAGCTTTGTGTTGTCACGTAAACGATTATCTAAATAACTCGGAATAGTAATTGAGTCATTAGCAACTTGTGTATATACACGTAGTCTCGGTGCTACAAGTAACCAATTCAAATAGGCACCAATCGTTAAGCCAATAGCAATCCAGGCCTCAACAATTCCAGATAAATAGATCGCACCCGGTAAACCCATTAACAGCCAGCCAGACATATCTGCTGCACCTGCACTTAGCGCTGTGACAGCAGGGCCTAGAGAACGCCCACCGAGCATGTAATCGGTTAAATTAGATGTTTTAACAAATGCATACCAGCCGATTCCTAGCATAGCTATCATATAAATGATAATTGAAAGTAATTGATACATGTTTGCAGACATATTTTTCCCCCTTATTTCCCCATGAATCTTTTTATTAAAAATTCTCTATATTTAAAATACCACAAACTTACAAGATAACCTATAATTATTCAAAGAGCGAATTCTAAAATTTATAATAGCAATGCAAATCACAAAGTATGTTAAACTAGTGCCATCTATAACACGATAAAGAAGGCGAAATGTATGACATTTGAAGAAATGAAAGCTCAGCTTATAGAGCAGATTTTACAACAGCAACTTGTTACTGCGACAATCAGTCAACCACGTATGAAATCAAACGAAGTAAAACGTATAAAGCTAAAACCTTTATTATTGAAGGATACTTACCATATACAAGTTGAATATCAATTTGAACGTATTTTAAAGCATGAAAATGTTTTATTAGAAGATTTCCCTGAGAAGTTAGAAGCATTTTTTAACGATTACCGCCAAGCACATATTGATTTTATTGATGAAAAAATACAAGTGCAGCTATCAAAAAAGAACAAAGTACTATGGAAATCTGATAAGTCCTCAACGCCAAAGCAAGTTAATTTAGCGCATAATCGCAAGAAAAACTATTTACTACCAGAGGATAAGCCATATCCATTTTTAATTCGTCTTGGCGTACAAACGGAAGAAGGAAAAATAAAAAAACAAAAATACGATAAGTTTAAACAAATCAACCGCTTCATCGAATTTATTGATGATGCATTAACATATTTACCAAAAGATCGTCAGGTTCGTATTTTAGATTTCGGTTCAGGCAAATCCTATTTAACATTCGCCTTATACCATTATTTAAAAATCGAAAAAGGCTTAGACATTCGTGTCACTGGTTTGGATTTAAAGAAGGAAGTCATCGAAGAATGCTCACAAATCGCACAAGATTTAGGCTATGAACAACTCGAATTTCTAGTAGGAGATATTAATGATTACAATGATGAGTCTGCCGTGGATATGGTAGTAACTCTACATGCTTGTGACGTTGCCACTGATATGGCATTAGCACGCGCTGTAAAATGGGGAGCAAGCGTTATTTTAAGCGTCCCTTGTTGCCAGCATGAGCTAAATCGCCAGCTTCATACACCAGCTCTTGATATCATGCTTCAGCATGGTCTCGTACGCGAGCGTTTTTCAGCGCTTGCAACGGACGCAATCCGAGCAGAAATTCTATCACTTGTGGGCTATGAGGCACAACTGCTGGAGTTTATCGATATGGAAAACACACCAAAAAACATTTTAATAAGAGCTTATCATACCGGCAAAAAGCCAAGCTCTGAACAGCGCGCTAGCTACGATGCGTTTTTAAAGTTACTAAATGCCAAGCCGTTTTTAGCGAATGAGTTACAAGCTTACCTATAAAATGTCGAGGTATTTGAGAGTGAAGCGCGGGTATTCGTCCTCCTTCCGCGGGTATTTCTGAATTTTCTTAAGCACAACATTAAAAAGGCGGTCCAATAATTTTTGGACCGCTCTTTCTATTATAGTTCTTGTCGTAAAGCTTGAATAACGTCAATTTTTGTGGCCTTTCGTGCTGGACGATAGCCAGAAATCATCGCTACACCAACACTAATCGCTGCAGCAATAATAACGAGCTGCCAAGGAATAAGAGAAAATGTAATGTCACTTTTACTAAATGCCTCTTCCCCTGTTGCAGCTTCTAGAATTACAGGCAGTGCAGCATTTGCTACGAAGCTAATAATATATGAAATAACTACAGCTATTAAAGTCCCAATAACACCAATGAACGTACTTTCCATTAAGAACAATCGTTGAATAAGCTTTGGACTTGCTCCGATCGCCTTTAAAACACCTATTTCACGAGTACGCTCCGTAACTGCCATTGTCATTGTATTGAAAATGCCAATCGAGGCGATCAAGACAGCAATTGTTCCTACAAAAATTAAGCCGATTTTTAAAACTAGGAAAAATACATTCATTTGATCCAACTTCTCAGTCACTGAATAAACGTTATAGCCATAGTCTTTTAGTTTGTCTAATATCGGTTTTACATTTTCCATACTATCAGCGAAAATATTGAATTCTGAATGAAACATGTCATCCTCATTAACAGTACCCGTTGCTGCTAAATTAGTTGCTAGCGTAGGCTTTTGCTCTGTATCCATATAAATAGAGTTATTGACCATCCAATCATAAGAAGGCTTCTTCATAACACCGACAATCGTATACTTTATTTTCTCTCCCTCTTCTGCACCATCAGAATGCGGCATTAATGCCAATTCGATTTCTTTACCAATTAATGAGTCCTTATACCCTTCCTCACTACCATTATAAAACGTGCCTTCCGCTTCAGCTTTTTTACTTTTCTCTTCAATAATTTTGCGCTCGGCATCATTTATTAATGTTTGAGCAAAATGATAACCTACTACGATTTCGTTTGGCTTTGTTGGATACTTCCCTTTCGCAAGCTTGCCATTTACTTGCTCAAAATCTTGCATATTCGCAACGTATACATCAGATAGTGTATCGCGACCTTCAAAAAATGAATGTCCGGATGCATTGACAGTAATCGTTTCAAGTACTGTTTTCACATGTTCTATACTTTTTATTTCATGGATTTGTTCCTCTGTAAATTGATCATTACCAAACACTTGAATCTTCGTAATATTTTCATCCGATAATATTTCATTACGTATGGAATCCTGCAGCCCAAACCCAACTGATGCGAGGACAATCAAAAATGCACAACCCATCGTTGCGGCTAGTACTGTCATAAACACACGTAATTTATTTTTCTTTATATGCTGTGTAACAAAATCTATTTGATCTTTAAATAACATGTTATGCTTCCTCCTTTACAAGTTCCCCGTCGTACATGCGGAAACGTCGATGTGCTATCGTTGCTACTTCCTCGTCATGAGTAATGATGACGAATGTTAAACCAAGCTCACGGTTTAGACTTTGAATGAGCAGCAATATATCTTGCTCTGTTTCTGAGTCAAGACTTCCTGTCGGCTCATCTGCTAGCAGAATAGGTGGATTTGTAATTAAGGCTCTCGCAATACTAACTCGTTGTTGCTGACCACCCGATAATTCATTTGGGTAATGGTCTGCTACCTCCGTTAAACCAACCTTGTCCATTAATATTTTCACCTTTTCAGTACGCATTGCTTTCTTGATACCTTGTAACTTCAATGGTAGTTCTATGTTTTCAGACGCCGTTAAGCCTGGCATCAGTTGAAAGTTTTGAAAGATAAATCCGAAATGTTGCAAGCGAAAGGCTGCACTTTCTACTTCAGTAAAATTAGCTGCTTCTTTACCGTTTACCTTAATAGACCCTTGTTCAGATTTCATAAATCCAGCTAGTATTTGTAATAAGGTAGATTTACCGGAGCCACTTTTACCAACAATTGCGACAATCTCTCCTTTTTTCACCTCAAAGTTGACACCTTTTAATACCGGAACCTGTTTTTCCTTGCCTTTCTTTCCAATTAAAAATGTATGTTGTAAGTTTTCGACTTGAATCATTTTCAAATAAACACCCTTTCACATTCTTTAAACCCATCACCATAACGTGTAGTTGATTTCCGTTCCGACTGGGCGCTTTCCTGGGAGCGTCCGATGAGCCGCTTCGCTTCGTTCCAGGGTCTCGGGCCAATAGGATGTTGGTCACGACGGCGTTATCACAGGGCGTGATGGTTTTAGCCTTCGTTCCTCTATCGCTGATCCCCAAGGAGTCGCCCAGCCTCCACTCCAATCAACTTATATACATGGATATGTTTTTAACAAATATCATCCTAAATATATGGTGATGAGTAATTCTTTCTCCATTGTAGACAAGAATTCTTAATAAAGTTGAAGGATAAAAATGAAGATATTCTTAAGAAAAGAGAAAACTATGAGCAAAACAATCCCTTTACATTCCCTTTACAATTCTGACATATAAGTTATTCAAAATTTTACGTCTCCATAGCTTTCTTTTGTATTAAACAGAAAGTATAAATCCTTATAAAACCTATATTTAAAGCGTTTTCCTGTATTAATAAAAACAAATACAGAAGTTCCATTATTATTTTGTGAGCAAATTGTATATTACAGAATTGTAAAGTTTTATGGAGAATAGAAAAAAATTATGTAGATAAATTAAAGATTTTGTTATGATAGTAAAGTTTAGAGGCCAATTTATTTATATCCAGGAGGATTCGATTTACATGCTTAACTCAAAAAAACAAGACCCTTTCTTTATAGCTTTGCATAAAATTGCTGAAAATATGAGAGAGGCCGTACATTACGCAAATGATTTTCGTATTAACAGTGTAGCTGACTTAAAAGAGATTAGCATTACTATGAAAAATTACGAAACAGCTGGTGATAAGCTTATTCACGAACTAATCGTGATGCTAAACAAATCATTTATGACACCTATCGAGCGCGAAGACATTCTAGAATTTGCAATTCGTATGGACGACGTGTTAGATGGTACGGAGCATTGTATCGCTCATTTTGAAATGTTCTCTCTAACAGAAGTTGACGAATCAATGCGTACTTTCTTAGGCTATATTTCAAAAAGTGCTGATGAAATTGTGAAAGCAACAGAAGAGTTAAAGAAAAAGAATCTTATTGGCATGCGCCCACACGCAATTCTTATTAAGGACTATGAACGTGAATGTGATGAAGTACAACGTTCGTCTATTAAACAACTATTTTTAAATGAAAAAGATCCGATTCGACTTATTAAATATAAAGATATATATGAACAACTTGAAGATATCGCTGATCATTGCCAAAACGTTGCAAATACTATGGAAACAATTATCATGCGTAACGCGTAATTAGGAGATGGGCACTTACAATGAACACAATCATTATTCTAACCGTACTGGTCGTTATCTTTGCCCTAACATTTGACTTTATCAATGGCTTCCATGATACAGCAAATGCTATTGCAACTTCGGTTTCCACTAGAGCGTTGAAACCTCGCGTAGCTATCATGATGGCTGCAGTGATGAACTTTATCGGAGCTATTACTTTCGTCGGTGTTGCAAAGGCTTTAACAAAAGATATTGTAGATCCATTCGCTTTAAATGCCTTTAATGGAGATACAACTGGTTCAGTCGTTATTTTAGCAGCATTAATCTCCGCTATTATTTGGAACTTACTAACGTGGTATTTCGGTATTCCATCGAGTTCTTCACACACTCTGATTGGCTCCATTGCTGGTGCAGCAGTTGCATCTGCTGGCTTCGACGTTCTAAACTATGGCGGTTTCACTAAAATCATTATGGCCTTAGTGCTATCACCAATCCTTGCGATTTGCGCCGGCTTTATTATGATGACACTGTTTAAATTATTGTTTAAAAACTTAAATTTATATCGCACGAATAAAGGTTTCCGTACGATGCAAATTTTCACTGCCGCCATTCAATCTTTTACACATGGTACAAACGATGCACAAAAGGCAATGGGGATTATGACGATGGCGTTAATCGCCGGTGGTTTGTATACAGGAGATGAAATTCCTTTCTGGGTACGAGCTGCAGCAGCAACTGCAATGGGGCTTGGTACTTCTATCGGTGGCTATAAAATTATTAAAACAGTCGGCGGTAAAATTATGAAAATCCGTCCAGTAAACGGAGTTGCAGCAGATTTAGCATCTGCGTCTGTTATCTTCGGTGCTACATTAATTCATTTACCAGTTTCTACAACACACGTTATTTCTTCCTCTATCATGGGTGTCGGCTCTGCACAACGTGTACGTGGCGTAAACTGGGGGATGGCGCGTAAAATCGTCACTACTTGGATTATTACAATGCCAATTTCTGCAGTTATGGCAGCTACGATTTACTTTTTATTATCGTTATTCTTTTAACTTCTTCCCACCTCTATAGATGGTGAGATAAACGCAGATTTCATAGAATTATGCCAAGGCATAATTGATTTTGATCGCATACTAAGACTCCTGTTCCTTATTAGGGACAGGAGTCTTTATATTATTACACGACAAAATGTGACACATCCTTTACACTATTTTAAAAGGGGGACAGTACCTAATATGAAAACTTTTTCAGCTTTTATAACGGCCCACGCTAAAGCTATCGTAGCCTTATGGTTCGTCATTTTCATTTCCATGGCTATGTTTGCTATACAACTTCCAAGTAAACTTCATGGCGACGGTTTCTTCGTGAAAGGAGATCATACCTACGTAACAAATGAGCTTGCCAAAACATTTGATTTACCTTCCGAGACAATTTTGGTCGTCTTCAATCCAGCAGACGATAAGAAAATTCAAGATACATTAAAAAAGTTGGAAAAAATTAAGGAGATTCATTCAATCCAGTCACCACTCGATGATGCTTCTTTACAAAAGAATGGTATAGCTTATGCCATGATTCATCTTAAAAATAATATTGATCAGCTACCGGATGTTGTGAAAGACATTCGTACATTAATAGAGGATGACGGTGTGAGCATTACTGGCGGACCTGTTATTTCAGCAGACATCAATACGGCCAGTCAAAAGGATTTAGCGTCAGCAGAGGCAATAGGCTTACCAATCGCTATCATAGTGCTATTACTAGCTTTCGGTACTGTCGTAGCCTCCATCTTACCTATCATTATTGGTGTTGTTACTGTTGTCACTGCGTTTGGAATTTTGACTTTGTTTAGTGGTAATGTCAATTTATCAATTTTTGTATTAAATATAGTACCCATGCTTGGACTTGCATTAAGCATCGATTTTGCCTTGTTATTTATTAACCGCTATCGCGAAGAACGTGCTCACACATCCATTGTACAAGCCATTCAAACGTCTATACAGACAGCTGGCCGTTCAATCATCTTTTCTGCAGCTTGTGTCATGATCGGCTTAGGTGCCATGATTGTCATTGACGTCGAGATTTTTCATAATATCGCTTTAGGAGGCGCAATTGTTGTATTTCTTGCAGTACTTTCCGGCTTAACCTTGCTACCTGCTACGATGATGTTATTAGGAGATCGCATTAATAAATGGCGCCTATTACGTGTAAAATCCGGTGGTACAAATCGTTGGCGTGGTTTTGCCGGCTTTGTAATGAAACATCCTGTTGCCATCGTTATTGCTGCTTTAATATTACTAGGCATTGGCATGATTCCATTGAAGGATATTAAACTTACAATTCCTCAGGTGGATTCATTACCGGCTAAATATGAGGCACGTGCTGCTTATGATCAGCTAGATGAGACGTTTGGACTTGGTGATACCTCAACATTATATTTATTGGCAGAACGTAAAGATGGTTGGGAAGATAATAAGGCAAGAAAGCTTATTTACACTATTCAAGAAAAGTTGCTTGATGACCCATTAGTAAATCATGTTTCAACCATTTATACGACGGCTAACATTAAGTCACCTGAGGAGCTGACTGCTTCTTTGAAGACTCCACAAGTGGCCGAACAAATAGAACCAATTCTAAATACGTTTACTAAAGATAAACAACTCTTTATCCCAATTACATTGGATGCATCCGGTTCATCCACTACCGCTCAAGAATTTGCTCGAACATGGAAAGATAAAGATTTAGGTGTCGATTTTGCGCTCGGAGGTCATGCGAAATTCAATCAAGAGATTTTCGATGAAATTGCTAGTAAAATTTTCTTGGCTGTATCTATTATTATCGTTTCAACGTTCTTTATTTTAATGGTCGCTTTCCGCTCTATTTTAATCCCACTGAAAGCGATTATTATGAATATCATTGGACTTTCATCAGCCTTCGGTATTCTCGTCTATATTTTCCAATATGGACATTTGGGCATTGAAGCCGGTACGATCGTCCTTATTATCCCAGTAATTGTATTTTGTCTTGTCTTCGGCTTAAGTATGGACTATGAAGTCTTTTTAATATCTCGCATTCAAGAGGAATATCAAAAAGGGGCGGATAATACACGTGCCACGATTGACGGTCTAACTTCTACAAGTCGTATCATTACGTCAGCAGCGCTTATTATGATTGTTATAACAGGGGCATTTGCTTTTACAGATGTGATGCCTGTGAAGCAAATTGGGGTTGGTATAGCTATTGCGGTCGCCATCGATGCAACTATTATTCGCCTCATGCTTGTTCCTAGTCTTATGAAGCTCTTTGGGGACTGGAATTGGTGGCTACCCTTTGCGAAGAAACAGAAATAAACAGACATCAATTATGCCTCGGCATCCGAAATCGGCTTTGTGTTCGGACACCCGCTGAAAGAAATTAAAAAAATCCGCTCCCTCACTCAAAGGTTGCGGATTTTTTCTTATTTTGAATAAATACGGTCGTACCATTCTTTTGCAGCTTCTACCTCAGGCATTGTTAGCTGATGACCATAATTAAACCATACAGTTGTCACATCGGCCCCAGCTGACGTTAAAAGCGCCTCTAAATCTTCAGATTCCTGAGCAGTACACATTGGATCATTCGTTCCAGCACCGATAAAGACAGGGGTTGAAGAAAGTGTAGGCAATTTAATATCGCGTCTAGGAACCATTGGATGATGCAGTATTGCACCTGCTAGAGCATCCTCATAATGGAATAATAGGCTAGCAGCAATATTCGCGCCATTAGAATAGCCGATAGCAACAACTCGATTACGGTCAAAGCCATACTGCTGCGCTGCTTCTAATAAAAAGTCATTTAATTCCTTCGTACGGAAAATTAAATCCTCTATATCAAAAACACCTTCCGCTAATCTACGGAAAAAGCGTGGCATACCATTTTCAAGGACATTCCCACGGACACTTAAAATACTTGCTGTTTCATCAATTTCCTTCGCAAGGCCAATTAAGCTTTGTTCATTTCCACCTGTACCGTGTAACAGTAAAAAAATTGGTTTTGTTTCATCTGTTCCTTTATGAAAAACGTGCTGCATTTACAGTCCACCTCTCGATTATCTTGAATTCGAGATAATTGTAGCCTGTGGCAAAATTAAATTCAAGCTCTTTGATTTATTTATTTCGCGATTTTCACTATTTGGCTGTTCCTTATGATCTTTATAAAACTTTGTGATCGTAAATACTGAAAATAAACAAGCAGCTAGAACAACAACAATAACTATTCCCACTATTTTTTTCCCATTCATTCGTTTCGTATCCCCCGAATTACTTATTTCTTTTTACGAAAACCTTCTTCTAGTAAATATTCTTTCGCAGCATCGTGTGTACCAAAGGCTTCTTCTAAGTTTTCTCCATGATAAATATTCCACGAACGTTGCTCAAAGGCTAGCATTAATTGAGCACCTTCACGATTTTGCCATAGCTCTTCAATCGGCTCTTGCTCCTCTGCTTCTTCCGATAAATATTGAATGGCATCTTCAATAATTTCACGAAGTTGTTGTTCATCGTAGTCACGAATGTTTACTAGGCCTTTATCACTTGCTTCTTTCTCGTAGCGCAATAAATCACCGACAAATACGAAGCCGTTGCCATTTGGGTGTAGTTTTTCCACAACAATTGTCTTTTCATAAAGGCTATCCATAAAGTGATAATTTACGCGTTTCAATGAAATTTCCTTCTTTGTCAGTTTAGGAAATGAGTCGATGATGGCTTGCTTTTGTTCAAATGTTAGCATATAAAAATGCTCCTTTTCTATTCAATATCTCTTTTAGTATAACTTATTCTTCCTGTTATATTGAAGTAAAATAGGAAGTACTAAAAGTAAAGTTTCATGTCCATAACGTGTGGATTGATTGTTTAGGTTGATTTCCGTTCCGATTGGGCGCTTTCCTGGGGGCAGTGGCAGATGTTTTTTGCGCGAAAGCGTAGTGCCAACGTAGCGGCAGCGGCAGATGTTTTTTGCGCGAAAGCGTAGCGGCAGCGGTACAGAGGTAGGTCATGAAGATCAACTTATTTACATGGCATACTCTTTAACAAAATTGATGATGAGACAAGAAATCAGAGTCTAATGATTTTTCCTATAAAGGCAAAAAATCCGCTTAAACTTCCTATGAAAAAAGCACGAGCACAATGATGTTGCTCATACCTTATTCACGGAAAGCGAAGCGGATTTACCTTATACAATTATGCTAGAATTCCTATGAAGGTTTTTCAGACACCCCACAAATTCATAACATTTTATCTTTTACAAACTGAATAACATGGGCAACGTATAGTTCCCTGTAAGGGACAAATTGCGCAGTACTAACAGGGCGCACAATTTTCGCTCGTTGACCATCAGGGAAATATTCATAGCCTTCAATATTTAAAGTAGCTGTTTCTCCTAAAAAGAATGCCTCGGCCTCGTCAAGCTTTGCTCGAACGACCCCTGACACTTCCTCATACTGCAGGTTAAATGATTCCCAATCATGTTTGAATGGATATATAAAAACATGACAAAATTCATTGTCAATCATGTTTTCTGAAACGATACTACAAGATGTCATGCCCATTTTAACTACTTCGTGTACGTCAACATCGAGTCCTAGCTCTTCCTTTACTTCGCGAATTCCTGACTCGACTGTCTCTACAGCTAATAAATGCCCCGCTGCTGTAATATCAAGCAAACCAGGATAGTCCTTTTTTTGTGCACTACGGATTTGGAAATAGATATAGTCCTCATTGACAAGCCAACAGTGGAATGTTTCATGCCATAGTCCTTTTTCATGTACCTCTGCTCTCGTTGCTGTCCCAATCTGTTCATGCTGTTCATTAAAAACTTTCACAATTTCTTGTTCCATTTTTTCCGACTCCTATACCGACTTCGTAGCCTTTTTCTTAATCACGTTCCGTTCATCATAAATATTGGATGCGATTACTTTTAATACTGCATAAAACGGTACAGCAATGATAATACCGATAAAGCCTGCAATATTACCTGCTGCTAAAATAACTGTAATAACGGTTAACGGATGGATATCGAGTGTTTTCCCCATTACATTAGGCGTTATAAAGTTACTATCAATTTGCTGTGCCACTAGTGTGACAACAGACACCCATATAACCAACACTGGATCCTGAACAACAGCCACGATCAGCGCTGGTGTAAAGGCAATCCATGGTCCTATAAACGGAATCATATTCATAAAGAAAGCAAATATAACAAGAAGCAATGAATATTCTAAACCTATAATTAAATATCCGACATACATAATAAGTGCAAGTAAAAAACTAATTTGTAGCTGTCCTTGTATGTAGCTACGTAAAACACTATCAATTTCACTTAACGTTTTCTTCACCCATTCACGGCGTTCACCACTAAAATATTTATAAATTGATGGTGCAAATTTTTCATGATCCTTCAACATAAATATAAAGAAAAACGGAATTAAAATAGCTAATAAAGAAACTGAAACCACTGATTGTAAAAGTGATACTAGTCCTTTACTTGCCGCAAAAGCAATATCCTGCACATAGTCCGCCATATTGTCGATAAGATCTTTTAACTGTGGCGGGAAATTATCCCTGTTTCTCAATACATAATCAGCTGCATCTTGAATACTAGCACTAATCTGCGGTACATTTTTCACTAAATTATTTACCTGTACGGCAATCGGATTACCAACGATCCACCCAAAGCTACCGACAAGCGCGATTAATCCAACGACGATCGTTAAAATGCTCGCCCATCTCGGCCATTTACGCTTCTCTAAAAATCTCTGAATCGGCTCTGTAACATAATACAAAACACCGCCCAGTAATAAAGGTACAAAAATAGCCTTTAAGATAATTACAAGCGGCGAAAAAATCCAATGAATCTCTATAAAATATTTAATGACTAATAGGGTAAGTAAAATCCCTACGCCTACTTGAAACCAAACTTTCCTCGTCACTTTAATTCACTTCCTTTTATCTCAGTTACTGAAAATACTACTTATATATTAACCATTTCGCAAGTATCCTATTAATTATTGTCTAAATATGAGAGTTTATCAATTATGCCTCGGCATAATTGTAGCTGCCGCTTTGCTTTCGCTACAAAAGACATTTGCTGAAAATAGTTAACACAAAAAAATTGCAACCCTCCAATGGGCAATCTCGCAAGCCCCTCAAATGCCAAAGCATCCGAGGAGGCTCATACGTTTTGCCTTCCACAGGAGTGTCGCAAATTTCCACAATGTAATAGTTTATAATTTTGTATCGTCTACTGAATTTAAGTAATCTTCAATATCGCCAATGACCGATTCAACGCAGCCGTCCTCAAATGGTGAAATTAAGCCAGCTTCTTTTACAAGCTTCGTAAAGGACATAGAACCACCTAAATTACATAAATGAGTATAGTCCTTCCAGGCAGCTTCAAATTCTTCACGTGAACGTTTCCAGAACTGGAATGCACAAATTTGCGCTAACGTGTAATCAATGTAATAGAACGGACTTGCATAAATATGTGCCTGACGTTGCCATACACCACCCGCTTCTAGATAACTATTATGATCATAGTCACGGTGTGGTAAATATGTCTCTTCAATTTTTTTCCACGCAACTTTACGTTCAGCTGGTGTCATATTCGGATTTTCATAAATCACATGCTGGAACTCATCAACTGCAACACCGTAAGGAAGGAATAATAAGCCACTGCTTAAGTGTGTGAACTTATATTTTTCTGTGTCTTCCTTAAAGAATAGCTCCATCCATGGCCATGTGAAAAACTCCATACTCATCGAATGAATTTCACAAGATTCATAAGTTGGCCATAAATATTCTGGGATTCCGATGTCACGGCTTGAATAAACTTGGAAAGCATGTCCCGCTTCATGTGTTAACACATCGATATCACCTGAAGTACCATTAAAGTTCGAGAAGATAAATGGAGAGTGATAGTTTTCGATAAACGTACAATAACCGCCACTCTCTTTACCTTTCTTCGCCACTAAGTCCATTAATTCATGGTCAATCATAAAGTTGAAGAATTCACCCGTCTCAGGTGATAGCTCCTCATACATTTTTTTACCGTTCGCAACAATCCATTCTGGATCGCCTTTTGGTGTCGCATTTCCTGATACAAAGTTGAATGCTTCATCATAGAACTTAAATTCAGAAATACCAATACGCTTTGTCTGGCGCTCATATAACTTAGTTGCAATAGGTACGATTAAATCACGAACTTGGTCACGGAATTTCTTCACCATATCTGCATTATAGTCAATGCGATTCATTCGAACATAGCCTAGCTCGACATAGTTTTTATAACCTAATTTAACAGCGATTTCATGGCGCACTTTGACAAGTTCATCATATAGTCGATCAAATTCCTCTTCATGGCCAGCAAAGAAGCCAAAGCGTGCATCCGTTGCCGCCTTACGCATTTCACGATCAGTAGACTCTGCATACGGACCAAGCTGGGCAAGCGTTAATGTTTCACCATTAAAGTCAATTTGCGCAGAGGCAACAAGCTTATTATATTCTGAAACGAGCTTGTTCTCCTTTTGCATTAGATCAATGACTGCTGGTGAAAAACCTTTAATTTGATAGGTTGCTAAATCAAATAATTGCTGGCCCCATTTTTCTTCTAACTGCTCACGGAATGGTGAAGCGATTAGTGCTTTATAATATTCTGTTGTTACCTCTTCTAACTCAGGTCCAACCTCATCATAATAATCACGTTCTGCGTGATAGAATTCATCATTCGTATCAATCGAAGCACGAATATACACCAGGTTCGCCATCGTGGCATAGTCATTACTCAATCCGTTTAATTTCTCAATTATTTCACTTTGCTCGTCCATCGTTTTCGCATTTTTAAATTCGTCAATTAAAGATAATTGTTGCTCTTTCATTGCCTCAACTTTAGGACGGCTGTATTCATAGTCTTTAAATGTTTTCATAAAGTCCCCTCTTTCTGTCATATACCCCGTTATATTTCTATTATATGCCAAATCTATAGTATTAAGAAATAAATTAATAGCCAAATACATATGTTTTTAATAGTGCGGCCCTTTCCCGTAGCGTTAACTTCAATTCCACCGATTTTGGCGTTTTTGCCGCAACTACATCTACTTCAAAACCTAAAGTCTCCGCTAAATATTTTGCACGCTTTAAATGAAAATCATTAGAGACTATCGTGATTTTCTTAGTTTCTTTAGGCAAAAGTTCTTTACTAAATAATAAGTTCTCATAAGTTGAAGTAGATTGGTCTTCCACTACTATTCTATTCGTATCAATACCATTGTCCTGTAAGTATTTAAGCATGACTGAAGCCTCTGTCCGATCTTCATCTTCCCCTTTTCCACCTGACACGATCACTTTTACACGAGGATACTTTTTCAAATACTTTACTGCCTCTTCTAATCTATTTTTCAAAGAAAGCGATGGAATTCCACCCGGTTTTACCTTTGCTCCCAGAACAATCATGTATGTAGCTGTTCCGTTTGCAGCTGGCTGGACACCCTGTTTCATCTCCTCGCCGAGCCAAATATAAACAACACTACCCATAGCAAGCAATATAACCCCTAACCTTATTACCCATTTCTTCACAATTGCCCCCCCTTACCTTTTATTAACGTTTAGGCAAAAAAAAGGATGCTTGTACTGAAATTGCTGTACAAACATCCTAATTGATTATCTTAATATAAAGCGCTTAATAGAATCCTGTAACGCTGTTATTTCATCTGTTAAATCATTGGAAGATTCACTAACAACCTGAATGGCACGCTGTTGTTCATCAACGGATGCCGTAACTTCCTCTGATGCAGCAGCATTTTTCTCACTAATCATCGCAATACTTTCGATAGATTGCATAATGTTATTTTTTGAGCCATTCAAATATTCTACCCCAGTCGTCATTTCCTTAATAATAGAAATGATCTCTTCTACGGCCAATTCTATTTCCTTAAAGGATGACTCTGTTATGGCCACCGAATCATTTTGCTGACGAACAATGACGTTTGTTTTCTTCATCTCATCATTCACTAAATTAGTTTCACTTTCAATTCCCTTTAAGGTTGTACGCACTCGCTCTGTTGCTACAGATGTTTGATCCGCTAACTTACGTACCTCCTCAGCAACAACTGCAAAGCCTTTGCCATGCTCCCCAGCTCTAGCCGCCTCTATCGATGCATTCAATGCAAGTAGATTCGTCTGATCAGAAATCTCCGTAATCGTACCGACAATGCCTTCAATTTCCCTAACTTTCACAATTAAGCTATTAAATACAGCCTGGACATTATTAATCACTTCTGAAGACTCGTGTGATGTCTCTTTTAAGTTCTTTAAATTTAAAAGCCCGTCTTGATTTGATTGCTTCATATTTTGAGATGCATCTAGCATTACTTCATTTTTGTCATGCAATAATTCAATCTGTTGCGCAAAATCAATTGCTGTTCTATTCGTATCCTCTGCCTCTGAAGCTTGCATTGATGCGCCGTTTGAAACCTCATTTATCGCTTTTACTATTTCATCTCCATAAGCGTTTGTTTCCTCTGCCACAGATGTTAAATTTGACGATGTCGATTGAATTTCTACAATAGCTTCCTCTACATCTGTAATTAATGTTTTCAGTTGATCAACCATTTCATTAAAGCCTTCATTTAACTGACCGATCTCATCTGAACGTTGTAGATTTTCAATTTCTACAGTTAAATTCCCTTTGGCTACTTCACGTACACGTTTCGATAATTTTCGCACTGGTAAAGCTAAATGTCTTGAAACCATTATGACAACTATAGTACCTATAATGATGGCACCTAATAATGTAATACCAATAACGAATAATAATGAATTAGCCCCTTCATTAAAGTCTTGCATATATGTACCCGATACTATAATCCATCCCCAATTTGGATCCTTTGCAGAATAAATTATTTTATCAGCTAATACATCTTGCCCTGGTAGCTCAAACTCATATTTGGTATATCCCCCACCGGCAAGTGCTTTTTCGGTTACTTCCCGAATAAAGTAATTTCCGCTACTATCTTGATCGTTCCATAGGTTATCCCCTTCTCGAGTCGGATGGGTTGTTAATGTCCCTTTATCATCTAAAACATATAGATAACCATACTCCCCCAAGTCTCCAGGATAATTAATTGGCCTCTTTCCTTCACTATCCTTCGGTCCTAGAAATGCCTCCCGCACTTTCTCCTGTGCAACTTCTAAAGGAACTTCGCCCCTTTTAACACTCTCATTTGCTAACTCGATTAATTGCAAAGAAGATTCAACACTATTTTTAATAACTTGTTCACCAATATCATCCAGACCTTTTTTTGCTTTGCTATAGCTAACTAAGCCTATCACTAAGCTAGGGATAATTAATAATGCTAGTGAAATGATAATTAGTTTCCCCTGTATCGAACGTGAAAACTTCATGCTTTAGCCCCCCTTTTCTCCTCTTTCACTATGACTATCAATCTATATTATGTTATTATTCAGAATTTTTCACAATGGGTAAAACGTAATTTATGTTTGAATTCTTCGCCTTTTTACGAAAATATGCTTGATAGCTTAACGTGGGGGGGGATTTCCATTGCTACTGGACCTATTTCCGGCGGCGTCCAGCCTTCACTCCAAATCTAACAAATATGATTCCAAACTTTTAATGACAAGCTTCAAATATGCATAATAGATAAAAAAACTATCTTTCTACAAGAATATGCCTTATAGAAAAATAGTTTTTTGATTTTTACCATCATTAAAATGTTTAGACACTATCTTAGTTCTCGCCTATGATATGATTTTAATCCAAATTACTAATGCTATTAAAGTAGTGAAAAGGGTTGGGATTGTTAAAATAATACCTATTTTCAAATACTGAACCCAGCCAATCTTTATTCCTTTTTGCTTCAGTATATGGAGCCATAACAATGTTGCGAGTGAGCCAATCGGCGTCATTTTAGGACCTAGATTTGTGCCGATGACATTTGCATAAATAAGCCCTTCTTTCATAATTCCAGTTGCACTAGTTTCAGCAATAGCTAATGCATCAATCATTACAGTTGGTAGGTTATTCATAATAGCTGACAAAATCGCTGCTACAAACCCCATCGTAATTGTCGCTACCATCAATCCTTGCTGTATAGCGTGCTCTAATAGACTTGCCAACAATCCGGTCATTCCTACATTTTTCAAGCCGTAAACAACCACATACATACCGATAGAAAAGAACACAATATTCCACGGTGCCCCTTTCACAACTCTCGTTGTATCTACAGTGTGGCTACGTCGGGCTAGTAGGAAAAAGATAGCTGCTACACCACATAAAATAAATGACACTGGAATTTTGAAAACCTCACTCGTTAAGAAACCAACTAATAGAATGGCTATAACATACCATGATAATAAAAATAATCTCGAATCACGAATTGCAAGCTTTGGATTGTCAACTGCCTCGAGTGAATATTCTTTTGGAATTGAACGACGAAAGACAATATAAAGCACAACTATACTTGCTAGTAAAGAAACTAGATTCGGTATCAGCATATGTAGGGCATATTCCATAAATCCAATACCGAAATAGTCTGCCGACACAATATTTGTTAAATTGCTAATGACTAACGGTAAGGATGTTGTGTCCGCAATAAAGCCACTTGCAATAATAAATGGAAAGATCATTTTATCGGTTAAATTCAATTTACGGATCATTGCGAGAACAATTGGTGTTAGTATTAAAGCTGCACCATCATTTGCAAATAATGCTGAAACAATAGCACCTAGACAGCAAAGGTAAATGAATAAGCGTATACCACTTCCCTTTGCCACTCGTGCTATATGTAGGGCAGACCATTCAAAGAATCCTATTTCGTCTAAAATAAGTGAAATAAAAATAATTCCTATAAACGAGAACGTTGCATTCCAAACAACCCCCGTCACCTCGACAACATCTTGCCAGGTAACAACTCCGAGCATTAATGCAATTGCAGCACCAAAACAAGCAGACCAGCCGATCGATATTTTACGCGGCTGCACTATTACAAAAAATAAAGTTATTAAAAATATTGCAATCGCTAAAAGAGCTTGCACAGTTTTCCTCCCTAAATCAATTATGCCTCCGGCGGAAGTTTGGACACCCGATGAAGTTAAAAACCAGTAGCTTTATTCGCTACTGGTTTCATATGTTTATATTATTCACCTAAATCTGCATTATGGTAAACGTTTTGAACATCCTCTAAATCTTCTAATGCATCAATTAATTTTTCAAATTTCGCAATGTCGTCACCAGCTAATGCTACTTCTGTTTGTGGAAGCATTGAAAGCTCTGCTACTGTAAATTCTTGAATGCCTGCTGCTTTTAGTGCTTCTTGTGCAGCAAAGAATTGATCTGGCTCTGCATAAATAATGACAGTCTCGTCTTCTTCAAGAATATCACGAGCATCAACATCTGCTTCCATTAAAATTTCAAGAACTTCATCTGCTGATTTACCTTCTAAACCGATAACCGCTGTTGAATCAAACATGTAGGCAACAGAACCACTGACACCCATATTCCCATTATTTTTACCAAATGCTGCACGTACATCAGAAGCTGTACGATTAACATTATTCGTTAAAGCATCAACGATTAACATAGTGCCTGCTGGTCCGAAACCTTCATAACGTAATTCGTCGAAGTTTTCATCGCCGCCACCCTTCGCTTTATCAATTGCTTTTTCAATAATATGTTTAGGAACACTGTATGTTTTTGCACGTTCTAGAACAACTTTAAGGGCACGATTTGATTCAGGATCTGGCTCGCCTGATTTAGCTGCCACATAAATTTCGCGTCCAAATTTTGCATTGATACGGCTTGTGCTTTGGTCTTTAGACGCTTTCTTTTCTTTAATATTGTTCCACTTACGACCCATTGTTTCCACTCTCTTTCAAATTATAAGTTGTTTATCAATTACGCCTTGGCGTAATTGCGTCCGGATTTTGAATTGTGATTTCGTATCTTTACTCTGAAAATAATAACACAAATGATGCTTACAAAGCTATATATGCCAATGTTTAAGGTAACTTTATTAAGTCATTAATTGCAAAAAATTGTTTCACTTAGAGCACTCTACAAATGTTTTTCCACTTTGATTTTTTCTAATAATGCCTGACAGCCTTCTAAAACTAAATCATAGGTTTCTTGGAAATCTCCTGTATAGTAAGGATCAGGCACGTCTTTTCGATGATCAGTTAAATCTAAAAAGCGAAAGATCTTTGTGGAATCCGGATTCCCTAGCATCGTTTGGATATTACGTATATTGCTTTCATCCATGCCAATAATGTAATCAAAATTTTCAAAGTCAGCCTTTTGTAATTGTCGACCTTGCATCCCTTTCGTTGAGATGCCATATTCTTTTAGCTTACCTTGCGTTCCTCTGTGAGGAGGATCTCCAATATGCCAAGAGCTTGTTGCAGCCGAATCCACCTCGACTTTATGACTCAAATGCTCTTTCTCTACCAAATCACGCATGACCGCTTCAGCCATTGGTGATCGACATATATTCCCCAAACATACAAAAAGTACTCGAATCATTTTTATGTCCTCCTACAATCAATCTCATCTTGGCGTATCGTAGTTGTCGCTACAGTAAACACTTGCTAAATGTAGATAAAGCACTCAAAATCAACCGATTCTGAGTGCCTTCTAAGTTATCCCACATTACTGGCAGTATGCTACTACTTCAAAGGAATGTGAAGATTTTAGTTTGTGTTCTTCACACAGAGGGTTCACCTCTGAATGGTGTTTCACTTTATTTCTTTTCTGCTGCAACTCGCTTCTCTAATTCTTCAGTTAATGCTATTAATTCATGCTCAAGGTGATTTGTAAATTCCTCGCGCCCTTCTTTACCTTTACCCGTTACGTAAAATGGCTCGCCATAAATTAGATAACCTTTACCACGCTTAAAGACATCACCAGCATTACGCGCACCAATATAAGCTGCTGGTACAATTTGCGCTTTGGCTAACTGAGCTATTGTAATTGCACCTTGCTTTAAATCTGTACCTTCCGCATTTCGCGTACCAGATGGGAATATCCCAACCACTTTCCCCTCTTTCAATAGCTGCGAAGGGATTTTAATAACACTTGGGCCTGGATTATCACGGTCAACCGGAAAGGCATTTAAACGCTCTATAAGCCAGCCAAGACCCTTTATATCAAACAATTGCTTTTTAGCCATAAAGTGAATCTCTCGAGGGCATACTGCAACACCAAGATTTAAAATATCAACATAGCCCGTGTGTGTACACGCAATAATAAACCCACCTTCCTTCGGTAAGTTTTGCTCTTCATATACACGCGCTTTCGAACCTGTTAATTTTAAGATTACTTTTACAACATTTGCTATAAATTTATACACTGTTTTCATTCCTACCTTATTCAATAGTTATCCCCATTGTAATCGAAAAGACCAGTATACTGCAATTACAGATGAAAATATCTAGACTCTTCCCACTAATACATCAACATCAATCGTAATTTCATTTAACAGGATATTGGATCCTTCTTTCTTATGCCAGCCCATTGGTGTCATTTCCAGCAGTGCTGGTACAAGCTCTTTAGCTAGCGGTACCGTATATGTAATACGTTCTACGCTAACATCGGTAAAGCTTTCTTTAAACCGAGCAACTATTTGTTCATTCGAATACGACTCTTTAGTAGAATCCGCATATAATTGCGCTCGAAGCTCATGTAAGTATCCACTTTGAGGTACAACCTTAACAACACAACCATTGTGAGTTAATAGTCGTTTAAATTCTTCATAATTGGCCGGCGATAAAATATTTAATATGGCATCGAAGCTCGATCTTGCAAATGGACTTTTCGCTAAATCACCAACACACCACATTTGCTCTGGATAATGTCGAGATGCAGCAAGGATGCCTTCCTTCGCTATATCAATACCAATTCCTATACCATGTTTCTTTACCATAATACGAGCTAAATGTGAACCTTCACCACATCCTGTATCAAGTACGGTTTCTGCATTAGCAATTAGCTCTCCGATTTTATCTTCTACTACATCATAAATACCACTATCAATAACCGCTTTTCGAGATTCAAAAAGCTCTTTATTGTACTTAGAAACGGCACCATGTGTCAGCATATTGATGTAGCCCTGTTTGGCAATATCAAAAGAATGATTTGAGGAACATACTAATCTACCTTGCTCAAAAACATCCATTGATTCCTGACAAATTGGACAAGCAAAAAGCTTTATATTTTTATCCATTAACGCTGCCCCTGCAGCTCTTTTAGAAAGTGCCCCCATTAATTTTCCTCCTTCGGTTCTGTAGGTGAAACAAGTGCAAAACGCTCCCACTTACGACTTTTCCATCTAAAGTATACGATAATAGCTCGCATCCATTCATCTACCGCAATTGCTAACCAAATACCTACCAGCCCCCAATGTAAAACGAATACAAACAAGTATCCAAGCGGGAGACTCATACATACCATTGATAAGAAACCAATTTTCACTGGAAATCTTGCATCCCCTGAGGCACGCAATGAGTTAATAACTACAATATTCATTGTTCGCCCTGTTTCAAGGAGAATACTTAATGCTAGGACAGATGCTCCGATGGCAATTACCTCTGGATTATCTGTAAAAACGTGCATAAGTTGCTTACGGAATATCGTTACAACTGCAACCATAGTGATTGTAAAAGCAAAAGCTGCGCGTACACTCGTCCAAAGCTGATGATAAGCTTGATCCTTTTTACCAGCACCGACGCTTCGTCCAATAATTATAGCCGTACCTGTTCCGATGGCAATCGCAAATAAATACGTAAACATCGAAATATTCATGGCATATTGTCTCGCCGCAAGTGTCTCTGTGCCTAAGTAAGTTGCATAATAAAGGAAGACAATCTGACAAAACTGATAAAGCACCTGCTCAAATGCTGACGGTAAGCCTATATTTAATATTTTTTGAACATATTCCTTTGAATACTCGAAATAATATTTCAGCTTCATTCTCACTTCCATGACTTGGTACAACAGCCAGAAAAACACAAGAACTGCCAAACCACGGCTTACCACTGAGGAAATAGCTGCACCTTTTACACCTAACTCCGGTAATCCTAAGTTACCAAAGATTAAACCATAGTTTAAGACAACGTGTAGCACATTCATACCTAGTGATACATACATCGTTTGCTTTGTCCATCCATGTACACGGATAATTGCTGCTAAAGCGTTTATAATAGCCTGTAAAAAAATAAAGCTTCCGATGATTACCAAGTAGCTTTGAGCGTATTTAAGCACTTCCCCTTGCAAGTTCATCATGGTCATTAAATGACTTGAAAAGAAGAAAAATAAGATACTCATCATTAGTCCAACAACCAAATTCATCGTAACTGCTAAAGCGGAAATCTTCGCAGCCTCAAAAAATCGCCTTGAACCTAAATATTGAGATACAACAATGGAAGCACCGTTACCAACTACCTCAAGTATTAAAATTGCAATATGAATATATTGATTGGCTGCACCAACTCCTGATACAGCATTATCTGATAAAGCGCTGAGCATAAAAGTATCGGCTAGTCCCATTAACATAAATAAAAATACTTCTAAAAATATCGGCCATGTCAAATGGAATAAACTTAACCTATCTGTCTCTTTAATATCACTTTCTTTTAATATATCTGCCAATACTTTTCACTTCTCCTAATCGTTTCGTAAAGATTTTCACATGCTGTCCAACTTTCAACTACCTTCTTTACCATCTATACAGATAAATTACTGCCCAATCAATTATGCCTCGGTATAATTACGTCTGGAATCGGCTTTGTGCTTAGGGCTGCAAATGTTTTTTGTGCGAAAGCGCAGCGACAGCAACAACACGAGGGCCGACACGATGTCGGTCATTTCGGTAATGCCACAGGACGTGGCGTTTTTAGACTGAGTTCCTATATTTCAGCGGGTGTTTGGACAACCGCTGAAAGAAGTTAAAAATATATAGTATCTTATCATAGATTTTTAGGCTGTAAAGAATTTTTATAATGAAACACCTAATTATGCCTCGGCATAATGCTTCCATAAGCTTTTTGGCCAATATGAATTAAAAGATTATGCAAAGATAATACAATACACAAAAAATCCCTCTCACAATTTTATGTGAAAGGGTTTCTTATCATAATAAACAATAGTCCTGCAATTGGTTACGTTTTTCAGTTGTTAACCCAAACTCTTCCTCTAAAAAAGCTGTCTTAGAGCCATATCGGCTATCCATTGCATCAAATGCTGCCTGCAAATAGTCTTCACGGGCAGACATTAAGGCATAAAATTGCTGTAATTCTTGTTCGCTATAATCTTGCTGAATGGTTAGAGCCATTCGTTCGACTAAGGAACGTAAATGTACATTTGTATCTAAATAATCCTCCATGATCGTTTCCTCAGGGACATCTAAAGCAAGTAAAATAAGCGCACTGCCAATACCTGTTCGATCCTTCCCGACTGCACAATGATGAACAAGCCCTAAATTTTCAGGTTGTTGAATCGTTGCTATTAACTCTTTGAATGAGGCATTATTAAAAGGCATTTGTGCATAAAATTCTCTAAACATCTCCGGGCTTACAACCTTATAAAAATCTTTTCCACCAGCGTTTGTAGGCATCTCAAAAGCATGATTTCCTTTAGCTGGTATTTGAATATACTTGGCATACGGGAATATCGGATTAGGATTATTTTGAGCCTCATGGTTGTCTCGATAATCAAAAATTGTTTTCACACCTAGCGTTTCAAAGCGCTCTTTATCTGATTTCGTCATTTTACCAAGTGCGGCTGAACGATAAATCAAACCATTCTTAACAGCACGCCCATCTCTTGACTTATAACCACCCATATCCCGAAAATTATTAACTGCCTCAAACGGAATAATATTCATATCAAACTGTTTCACTCACTGCACCCCTCCCTGTTAGCAAACATACTTATCTCTATTTTATAGAACAATTCGATATAATACCAATTTTCGCATTAGGGAATGTCGTACACTACTTAGAGCAACAAGGGGATTTATTTGAGTGTTTCTTTATTTGGGTGGAGCAGTTATCCTTTTTATTCATCAAAAAAGCTGCCCTTGATAAAGGACAGCTCCAAAATACTATTTTTCAATATCAATTATTTAAATAACTCAGGATATACTGCTTTCGCGATTAACTCAACAGCTTCGCCAATACGTGGACCTGGACGGTTTGAGATATCATTATCTATAGAATAAACAGCTTTATTTTTAATGGCCGTGATTGAATTCCATCCATCACGAGAAAGAATTTCTCCCGTTGAGTCATTGCCTACTGTTGTTAAAATGACTTCTGGATTTTTCGCAATGACATCTTCCTCAGATACCATTGCCCAGCTTTTAAGTTCAACAAAAACGTTGTTAACGTTTGCAGCATTTAAAATCTCTTGTTGGAATGTATCAGAACCAGCTGTATAGATGTCTGGCTTTGGACCAATTTCTAAATAGATATTTTTTGGTTCTTTCACATCTTTAACTTTTGCTTGGACATCTGCAATTTTAGATTTAATATCTTCATTTAACTTTTCGCCTTTATCTTTGATGCCCATAGCCGCTGAGACTTGTTCGATATCCCCATAAACATCATCAAATGATTTAGCTGATTGAATGGCAAACACTTTAATACCCGCATCTTCGAGACCTTTTAAGGCATTTAAATTTTCTTCATCGTCTCCAGTTGTATAGGCAATAACGACGTCTGGCTTTAACGCTAAAATACGCTCACTATTGAATATTGTAGAATCAGAAACACGCTCAATTTTTTGAGCTTCTTCTGGATACGAATCATACTCAGTCGCACCAACTATTTTATCACCCACACCTAGCGCAAATAAAATCTCTGTATTACTCGGTTTTAATGAAACAATAGTTTTAGGTACTGCATTAAACTCTACTTCTACACCACGGTCATCCTTAACTTTATAGCTAGTAGTTTTCTCAACTTGTTGATCTTCTTTAGAAACAGTATCTTTATTTGTATCCTCTTTCGTGCCACAGCCAACTAATACAAGTGCCAACATCAACACAGAAAGCCATTGTAGCTTAAACATTTTCTTCATTTTTCATTGATTCTCCTTTTTCTTTTTCAT
Source organism: Lysinibacillus sp. EB271-A1-10B (assembly GCF_058791335.1). Classification (NCBI taxonomy): domain Bacteria; kingdom Bacillati; phylum Bacillota; class Bacilli; order Caryophanales; family Bacillaceae; genus Lysinibacillus; species Lysinibacillus sp. EB271-A1-10B. Next base: position 25,457 of record NZ_JBYTDL010000012.1, on the reverse strand, counting down.
CGGGTATGACTTACTAATAAACGGTATTTCAGCAATACCTGCATGCTGATTCATATAGACAGCCATTACAAAAAATACATTGGCTAGCAATCCTAAATAATCAAAGAGAATAGCTGGTACTTCGCGTTCTTCAGATACTTTGTGCAAAACACGGTATGATTTTTTCGCCTCACTACGACATAAATGTAATGCAGAAGCTGCCTCTGTTCCTTGGGGTAATACAAAGTTTTGTATTTCCTCTTTAACATGACTAACATAGAAATCATAGCGATCACTAAGCCAAGTCAAATCATCTTCAGTTACAGCTAATTTGCCTCGGACTGAGCCATTTACATGGTAAGCCATTGGCAAAATGGCAAGTAAATCATCTGCTACTACCTCTACCGTTTCTTTTTTAACCGCCGCCAATGCTACACCAATATGTGTTGTTAGGCTATCCGTTCGAATTTCAAAATCTACTGTAGATGCCTTTTCACGCATAAATGGATAACAAGAATAACGTGCATCTTTTTTCAAATCTAAGTCCCCGCTTTCCTTCGTGAAAAATTCTTACCTTATTAACACCTCGTCTTACATCAGGTGAACTATAAGCGCATAAAAAAAAACGTTGTTCCCACTCCTAAGGAAACAACGAAAAATAGCATAAATAGTGTCGCATAAATACGACATAGCCTATGTATTTGCCGCATATTCTCCTAGCTTCCGAAGAGTTATCTATACGTTCAAACAAAGGTCGGTCTCCTGGCTTGTACAGTTCACTACATTCATAAAAAACCTTCCCATCGGATAATTCGACAGTGGTATATCTTTATGACTTCTGTACTTACAGTTGCGGAAACAGCTCCGGTTTTTCACCGAATTCCCGATTATGCTATAGTTCAGCACCTTTATTCTGCAAGAATTATTCACTTGTTATGCAGTTTATCATAGATTGATAGGAAAAAATAGCTGTGGAATTTAGAATAAACAACGATGGATAAAAATCATGCAGGTATTACCGTATGCACGCGGATATATTCACTGCCCCATTGGGTATTCATCCTGCTCGTGCAAATATTTGTTATGCCTTATAAGTTAAAGCATTTTATTTTTTATAATGAAAGGATTTTCAAAAAATAGCCATTTTCATAACTTTTATCGGATGGCATTTTTATATTTCTTTTTGGATTTAACATCTTTCTCTTCCTCAATTAAACGCTGTGCAATTTCTAGTAGCTTTGGGTCATTTGTTGCATCGAATAGCTTTTTAAAGGATACAATAATATCATAGCGTATTAATGTCGGGTGCTTTTCGTCTAAGCACGTTTGATATCTTTTAGCCAAATATGATACGACTAAATCTCTTTGTACCTGCCCCGCTAAGCCTATTTTCCAAATTGCCTGTAAAGTATGCCTCACAGTGACTGTTTCTTCATCATACGTTACTGCCCAAATCTTTAAGAAGTCCTCTAACACTCTTTCTTCAGGATCGCTTTTTGCTGCCAGTGCGCATAAAAATTGTGCAGCACTTGCACGTACATGTCCATTTTTGTATGTAAGAGTTTGAACTAATTGTTCCCAAACTGAATAGGTCCAATCAACTGGTTCCTGCATAATTTTCATTAATTCTTCGTATGATTTGTATTGAATATCACGGTCACGCTCTGTTAAATTACTAAAAAGTTGCAAAATCTCTTTTTCCATGATTCATCCCTACCTTTATTGTTTCAGAACGTAAAAAATAGTGTACTTGTAAGTGTTATCTCATTTACCATCATGCGTTACTTTGCTACTACAAATTAAAAGTCTCATATAATTGTAATTTCAGAGCAAGATCCCAATCGTATATTTCAAAATTATCAGAAATGGCGTTCAATATGCAAGAATCTTTTCTTTTAGCTATATGAAGACAGAGGAATACTCGTTAGGATTATTATTGGAGTTATCTCACGATTGAGTCAAAGCGAAATACGCAATAACGAAAAATTGATGCTAATTCTTTTTTCGGCTGTATTATCATTTTTATAACTGGGGCTATAGTTATAAATATATCAACTTATGTAAATTTATTCATTACAAAAGTTATTTTACTCATTATTGACCGAGTAGTCGAGCCTAAACTAATGAATAACATTATGCGTTTGCCTAATAGGTTTAGTCGTAGAATCTTAACTATAGTTTAAACAGTTGATAATTTCCAGTACCGTCAAATAATAAAAAAAGGTTACCCTTGTAATTTCTTTTACAAAGATAACCTTTTCGCTATTTTAATCGTCTATATAATAGTACGGCTTATTAAATACGACCGAAGCCTACTAAATATTGATTCCACCAATCAAGTGATTCAATGACAACACCTTTATTTTGAGCATCAATCATTGTGTTGTTTCCTAAGTAAATACCTACATGCGCTATACCTGAACCATAGCTGAAGAATACTAGGTCACCTACACGTGCTTCACTTGCTGAAATACGTTGTGTTGCTAAATATTGTTGTGATGCTGTACGTGGTAAATTTACACCCGCTTGTTTGTAAGACCATTGTACAAGACCAGAACAGTCAAATCCTGTTGATGGGTTACTACCGCCCCAAACATAGCTACGACCTAGGAATTGTTTCGCAACTGAAATAGCATCACCTGAAGATGCAGTGCCTGCCCCTGAACCAACAACCACTTTTTGTGATGATTTTTCATTGTTAGCTTTGCCATTATTATTATCATTGCTATTGCCATTATCGTTAGTGTTAGCATTGTTGTTTGTTGCTTGTACAACTGGAGTAGCTGCTTGAAGTGCACGTAAACGAGCTGCCTCTTCCTCTGCTGCTTTACGTTCTGCTTCTAAACGCTCTTCTTCTTGTTTCGTTGCAATTTGTGCTTTTAATGCAAGAGATTTCGCTTCATTTTCAGCTTTTTTCACTTCCATTTCGCTTTCCTTCTCTTGAAGCTCTTGGAATTGCTTTTGAAGCTCTTTTTGTTTTTCATCTAATGTTGTTTTTTGTTTTTCTAAGCTAGCCTTATCTGCTTCTTGTTGATCTACTAATTCTTGGTCAGCATCCATTAATGTTTTTACCGCTACGACACGGTCCATTAAATCTGCAAAACTTTTTGATTCTAGAACAGCGTTTAAATAAATACCTACAGTATTATCTTGTGCTTGGTATGCAGCCATACGGTCACTTAAAATCGCTGAACGTTGTTCAATACGTTTTTTAGTATCTACAATATTTGCATCAACTTCTTTAATGTCTGCCTGTACTTTGTTAAATACTTTTACTTTTTCTTCGATCTCTTTTTCTAGGCTTTTTAGCTCTTCTTGTAGCTTTTTAACCTCTGTATCTATTTTAGCTTTCTTATCAATCATTTGTTGAGATGTTTCTTCTGCGTGCACTTGAGTTGGTTGAACTGTATTAAATAATAAGCCGCCCGCTAGTGCTAATGCTAGCACCATCGACTTACGCCATTTATTGCGTTTACCCACGTTATTCTTTCCCTTCACTAGTCAATTTCGTTCGTAGAATTTTAATGTAATCATTGGAACGATTTCTTTTATTTATTCTTATATTTTATTAGCCTTTTAAAGTTTAGCACTATTAGCATAACTTTTATACTATTTCACGCCTTTTTAATGGTTTAGTAAAACTCGCAACATTCTTGTAATATTTACGTAATTCCCGATAAATTCTACAAAATTACGTTTTATTCTACATATCAACGTTTTTAACTACTTTACCCATAGTCCCACTCTCTGTTTTGTAATGCTTTTGTAATATTTCTAGAAAACATTTTTAACATAAAAAAAGGTAAGGGAACATTTTCCCCTACCTACAAATAATGTGTAACCATAAACAAAGGTTAATTTCTCTCCAAGTTGACGCTTCTATTGCTTCATGGAACGAAGCGCTTGGATAGAAAGCCGTACTAACAGAATGGCACAGAGAAATAACCCTAAGTATGCTGCTGTATTTAAATAGATCGCATACGTGTCATGAATAAATTGTGAAATGGCTAAAAGTGCTACAGAAATAATGCCAAAGGTAATACCAACGAGAAGTAAGACGAAACGGGAAAATAGATTGGTAATAAAACGAGCATTATCCTCATCTGAAAAAACATCGTGATGTAAGATGATTTTCCCACTTTCTACCCGTTGAATAAGCTGGTCAACTCGTCTTGGCATTTTGCGCAATGTCGGAATAAGCATGGATAATTCTTCTTGCAAACGTTCCTTTGTTGCCGTCGGTTCTTTAAATGGCTTCAGGAAGGATGCCCGCATATATGCGGATGAAAAATCTCTCGCTTCTGTAAAAATATCAAAGCTTGGGTCAGTTACCCGTAGTGTGCCATCCAATGTTACTAAGGAACGCAGTGCTAAACCTACTGCGGGATAGAAAGCAAGACCAAAATCACGAACAACTGTAAATAACGCATGTATCAATTCCTCTGTTGGAATCCGATCCACGTAAGAGATTTTCAAGAGAATTTGATCTATGGCTTGCTCCATTTTTGCACGATCTGCATGGCCCGAATTTTCAACCAATAGTGTTAGGCCATCGTATAAAACACTTGCATCATTTAGCTGAATTCCCATTAAAAATAGCTTTAAGCCCTCTTGTTGTGTAGCTCCTAAACGGCCAACCGCTCCAAAATCAAGCAGTATTGGTGTGCCATCCGTCTCATCAATATGAATATTCCCCGGATGTGGGTCTGCATGGAATATACCAGAAAGCAACATCTGCTCAAAGAAGGAATATAAAACAGTCCGTGCAAACTGCTTACGATCACATTCAAATCGGTTAAATTCAGCTGCAGCATTTGCAACACTTTTTCCTCGAGCATATTCCATGACAATAATATTTTCATTACAATATTCTGTATAGATTTTAGGGATTCGAACTTTATAATCGCTTTTGGCAAGCGCCTTCGTCACCTGCAATGTATTGCGAGCCTCAATATCTAAATGGATTTCCTCGCGTAATCCATCTGCAAATCCTTTTGCAAGCTCTCGAAAACCAAGTGACTCAGCCCATGTAGACTTGTTCGAAAGCCAATTAGCGAATTCCTCCAAAATGTCGAGGTCGTCTCGCATAATCCCCTTCACTTCTGGACGCAGTAGCTTTACCACGACTTCATCAAAATTTTTCAACCGTGCCTTATGTACTTGTCCAATGGATGCTGCCGCAATAGGCTCCATTTGAAAGTTTGCGAATATTTCATTCATAGGCTTCGGAAGTGAATCTTCTAAAATTTGTGTTACCTGTTCTGACGGTAAAGGCTTCACACTATCTTGTAGCCTCTCTAACTCGGCAATAAAGATAGGCGAAAATAGTTCCTTACGAGTAGAAAGTACCTGACCAAATTTAATGAATATCCCACCACATTGCTCCAAAGTTACTCTTAAAGCAATGGCAAGCTCTTTTTCATTTTCACGTTGTCTTGCGTATTTTATCGTTTGAACAACGCCATTTGTCACTGCTATTCTCAATACATGACGCAAGCGCTTTTGTTGTCGCCAGTAGCTTCGAAGGCGCATAAATAAATTTTTTTGCCCATTACGATGATCTGTAGCCCTAATACCGCTTGAATCGAAAAGCTCAAAAACGAGATAGAGCAGCATCGAAATTAGTAGCATGCTACCAATCCAAATAAGTGTGCTGACCTCCGTCACTGTTTGCATCATCGGTTCGTATAAAAAATCTGTATGACGTAAATAGGTATACCAATAAACGAAGGACGTTAGCGTCACACTAATGACTACAGAAAGAACCCTACGTCTGAAATTAATGTTTGAACCAATTAATCGGCCACTGACAAAATAAATAAGTCCTGATACAACAATGATTTGGATTAAAAATTTCAAAAAAATCAACAGCGTCACCTCCGATACTACTTCCTAATACTGCTAGTATAACAAATGTAAGGCTCATCATCATAACGCAGGGGTCACTTCCGTCCCTTAGAAGGCTCTGATTTCCGCTACATGCTACTTGCTTTGTCGCTGTCGCACAGATAAAACAGTTGCTGTCGCTGCGTTAGCACTACGCTTTCGCATGGAAAACATTCGCTCCGTGCAGGGTCTCGTCTGTCTCGCTTTCCCGCGGGAGTCGAGTAGCCCTACGCTACAATCAGTTAAAATCGTCATATTTTACTGTTATCCCCAAAATTTTGTCTATTTGTTTATTTCTTTAGTATTTATCCACTTACAATGATTTTTACTCAGTAATTTTTGTTGATAAAATACCCAAAGGGGTATATAATCCACTTAAAGCAATATTTATCCACAGTTTTATTCATTATCAACACAATAAAAATCTTGATTTATCCACAACATACCCATGTATGTATACTACAAGAAAAGGATGTGCTTACACATGAGTAAAAAATTTTTAGTTGTCGGTGGTGTCGCAGGCGGTGCCTCGACCGCTGCACGTATCCGCCGCCTCGACGAACAGGCAGAGATTATTATGTTTGAAAAAGGACCGAACGTTTCATTTTCCAATTGCTCTTTACCATTTCACCTTAGTGGAATCGTTGATAACAGCGACAAATTAATCTTAATGACACCTCAAGCCTTTCAAACAAAATACAAGATTGAAGCACGTGTTAATCAAGAAGTTTTACATATTAATCGAAAAGATAAAAGCATTACTGTAAAGGATTTAACCACTGTCACTGAGTACGAAGAAAGCTACGATACATTAGTGTTATCTCCTGGCGCAAGTCCAATTGTTCCAAACTTGGACGGAGTTCATTCTTCACACGTTTTTACCGTTCGTAATGTCGTGGATATCGACCGTTTAAACCGGTATATCCAAAGCGATGACATACAAGATATCGCTGTTATTGGTGGCGGATTTATAGGCGTGGAGGTTGCAGAAAATTTACGACTTGCCGGTTTTAATGTCTCACTCGTTGAGTTTAGTCAACAAATCATGACGCCATTTGACTATGATATGGCACAAATATTACACAAAGAAATGATGGATAAAGGAATTAATGTCATCGTCAATGACGGCCTAGCTAAGGTTACGGCAGATTATGTAGAATTGAATTCCGGTAAACAATTGAAAGCACAGGCTGTTGTATTAGCTATTGGCGTTCGTCCCGAAACCTCTTTAGCGAAAGAAGCCGGACTGGCAATAGGCGAACTTGGCGGTATTCAAGTTGATGCTAATTACACAACATCCGATCCTTCTATATACGCTGTGGGCGATGCTATAGAAGTATTCCATCAACTAACCCATAAACAAACTCGCCTGGCACTAGCAGGTCCAGCGCAACGACAAGCACGAGCAGCAGCTAATCATATGTACAATATACCTCAACAAAACAAAGGAGTTATCGGCTCTTCAAGTGTGCAAATTTTCGATTACACGTGTGCCACAACGGGCTTAAATGAAAAAACAGCGCTCGCACACGGCTTCCAAGCAAAAAGCGTGTACTTGATTGCACCAGACAAAGTTGGTTTAATGCCGAATAGTAATCCACTTCATTTTAAACTTGTTTACGAAGTGCCAACTGGGAAGATTCTCGGCGCACAGGCGATCGGAAAAGGCAATACCGACAAACGCATCGACGTTATAGCAACTATGATAACAATGAAAGGCACATTAGAAGACTTGAAAGAGCTAGAGCTATCCTATTCTCCAATGTTTAGCACTGCACGTGACGTTGTTAATTTAGCTGCACTCGTTGCCCAAAACCAGTTATATGGTCATTATAAACAAGTAAAAGTTGACGAAGTTAGAGGTCTCGTTGAAAATAACGCTTATTTCTTAGACGTCCGCGAAATAAATGAATTTGAGAATGGTCATCTCATTCATGCGAATAATATTCCGTTAAGCGAGCTCCGCGAACGTTTGGATGAGATTCCACAAGATAGACCAGTTTACGTACATTGCCGATCTGGCCAACGAAGCTACAATGCTGTAATGACCCTCCAGAACAACGGTTTTTCTAATGTATTTAATGTCGCCGGCTCCTTCCTCGGTATTTGCTTGTATGAATATTTCACAGATGTAACAATTAACAGAGATAAAATTGTCACGGCCTACAATTTTAAATAACACAAAAGGGATGCCACTAGTTTGCAGCATCCCTTTTCTTTTTAATTAGTAGAAAGTACTTTCTCCCAATTTATTGTCCCATTTTTAACTTGATCCCGTTTTTCTTTATTCATAATATCATTTGGACGTCCGCCTTTTGGCCAATCTTTATTATGATTTCCCCATTCAGGTCGATCCTGCGATAAAATAAAGGCTGCTAAATCAGCGGAATCTTGATCTGTCAAAGTACCAGCTGCACCAACTGGCATATTATGTTGAATATAGCCAGCCATTTTCGACATCCTTGCCATACCCGCTCCGTCATTGAATGATTTTTCACCCCATAATGCAGGACCTGTATTAGCACCATTACCTGAGCCATCTGCCGCGTGGCACGCGATACAAGACTGAGCATACACTTCCTCACCGTTCTTAACATCCGGTATAGGAATGTCCTTCATATTACTTGTACCTACCCACTCACGCTCCGCCCCGATAGGTACACCTTCTGAAATATAAGAGAAGTACGAGACCATCGCTTCCAACTCTTTGCTATTCATGTCAAATTTCTTACCGTTCATACTACGAACCATGCAACCATTAATACGCTCCTCAATCGTTACAATATCACCAGAGCGCGCGATATATTGGGGATAATCCGCCATAACACCTACTAGTGACGAAACTCGCTCATCGTAACCTGCCCCCGCATGACAGCTTGTGCAAGACAATTGATTCCCAACATATTCTTCTGCAGCAACATGTGTATTATTGACAAGCTCATAACCATATAATATTGCTTCCTTCATAGGTCCATCCGGCACTTCTTCAATACTTGGTGGCGCATAGACAACTGACTGAGCAGCTGCTGTTGTTTGTACTTTTGTTTGTACAGCGGCTTCTTTGCTTTCTGCATCCCCTAAAATTTTGTCGCTAATGGCTGCTCCTACAAAAAGTGTACCTGCTAACAGCACTGTTCCCGCTACTCCTGCTACTATAGGTTTCATCTATAATACCCCCCTTTGTATAATCACCTATATTTTAGCAAAACAGCATCTTTTTCGATGTGACTTTTCTCACACCACACGCAAATAGAATCATTTTGAGGATAAAATTATGAAATTCGTTGTTCTATAACACATTAAACAAGACTTAATACCTCTTGCAGTATGTACTATTTCCTAAATTTGTAGCCGACGCTTTACTTTCGTACAGTTCAACATTTTCGAATGAATATAAAAATGCCGAGTACAGCATTGTACCCGACATTTTAGCATTCTACTATAATTTACATTCACCACCAACGCAAATAGCTTCACCATCACCTACCATCTTTAACACCGGCCGAATACCTGCTATCTCCGCCGCCTGATGCAATGTTCGTACGAAAACTTCATTTGGTTCTGCCCCTTTAATACCGTAACGATTTTCAAAAACAAAGAACGGAACACTTTCTACACCTAGCTGTTGAGCATCATATCGATCTCTGTCTAAAGCTTCACTGAAGTCAGTTGATGCCAGAATACCCTTTGCTATTTCAACATCTAAGTTTATATTTTCTATGACTTTTAACAAGAACATATCATCGTTTAAGTCTTTTCCCTCCGTAAAATAACCATTCATAAGCTCTTCCGTGTAGACCGACTCTTTACCAAACTGTCGTGTCCATTTTGCTAATCGATGAGCTTTTTCAGTATGCGCTGTTTTCATATCATCAAAATTGTAATGCAATCCAACCTCTTTGGCCCGCTTTGCTATACCCTTAGTAAGTTCCTTCACTTCTTCTATCGAGGAGTCAAATTTTTCAGCCATACCCCCATATACAGTTGGTGCATCTATCTTGGGTGTATCTGGTCCAATTTGATATGCTTTGTATTCAATTTCTACCTGCCCCACATAACCCGCCGAGTCAATGGCGCGTTCCAATTCTCTTTTGCCAATGTAGCAGAACGGACATGTGAAATCCGAGAAAATCTCAATTTTCATTTACTACAGCCTCCTACAATATATCTATCCAAATTTTAATGGCAGTTGCTAAAATGAGCACCGCTAAAATAGTTTGTAAAACTTTTGTGTTTAATTTTTTTCCTGCTTTCGCACCTAGTGGAGCCGCTATTAAACTAGCTACAATCATAATGAAAGCAGGATAATAATCAACTTGTCCCGTCATTAATTTCCCAATTGTACCACCTATTGAGGATATAAAAGTAATAGCAAGGCTTGTAGCGATTGTCATACGCGTCGGTATACCTAGCACTACTAGCATTATAGGTACTAACAAGAAGCCACCAGCTGCCCCAACAATTCCCGATCCAATACCAACAACGAATGCTAATATGGCCGCTATCGGTTTATTGAACGTTACCTCATCCAACGGCTTATCGTCAATTTGTTTCTTAGGAATAAACATCATCACTGCAGCAATCAACGCCAATACACCATAAACGACGTTAACCCCTGCTTCAGATAAAAACTGGGAGCCATAACTACCAACGAAACTTCCTGCTAATATGGCACCCCCCATATAAATAATCAGCGATTTATTTAAATAACCACCTTTACGATATGCCCATACCCCAGCAATAGAGGCAAAAAACACTTGTACAGCACTAATCCCCGATACCTCATGTGCTGAAAATGCTGCAAAACCAAGTAAAGGCGGGATATATAATAACATTGGATATTTTATAATCGATCCGCCAATTCCTAGCATTCCCGATACATACGAACCTACAAAGCCAATCAAAAATATTGTAATAATCCATGCTAAATCCATCTTTTTTCCTTCTTTCTGGTCACTGGCGCCTCAATGGCATTGTCATATCAATTGAAAGGAGGGCTGTTCTAAACTTCTAATAGAAGAGACAACCCTCACCCGTTTTAAGCTTTTTGAATAGAGAATGTAATGACACCAGCGTCTTCAGATTTGTCTAAAATTGTATGACCGCCAGCTTTGGCCCAAGCAGGGATATCCGCAAGAGCCCCCTTATCTGTTACTTGAACCTCTAAAATTTCACCCGAAGTCAATGTATCCATAGCTTTCTTTGTTTTCACTATAGGCATCGGGCAAGATAAGCCCTTTGCATCTAGTTGTAAAGTTGATTTCATATTTTTCTCCTTTGAATCAGCAAAGCTTGTAAGCGATTTTGCCTGTTCCTTTTGTTTTTTCACGACTTTACGAAGGATGAGCGCCTTCGCTTCGCGGTATTTACATGCTATAACCATGCATGCGTACTCATTACATTTAACCATCTTTTATAAACAGACTATCGAACTGCGCAACGATTTGGACCGATTTCCATCTCTGTCTGCTCATCCTGCGTCGGCGTAATCTTACCCATATTTACTTGACGAATTTCTTGATATGCATTTGGCTGCGGAGGCAGATGCTCCGTTACGACACTTCGGAATTCCGCTTCATCTTTAATATTTAAGCCGTGATTTTCGGCAAATAATTGTCCAAGATGCTTCGCTACAGTTCCGTCTTCATTTAGTTCATCAATCATCATAAAATGAGCTGGTAAAACGATCAGATCATCCGATAATTCTCTGTATCGCTTGTAAAGTGTTTCACGCAAATCACCAACCCAATCTTCTGCAAGACCCGCTAAATCAGGGCGTCCAATTGAATCAATGAATAAAATATCACCAGTTAATAAATACTTGTTATCCACAATAAATGATGTTGAACCAATTGTATGACCAGGTGAATAAATCGCTCCTACGTCAATTCGAGAGGCGCCTACTTGGACAGCTGTGCCGTCAAGTAACGGTGTATAATCAAATACAACTTCTTCTGCATCCTTCGGTGGTAAATAATACGTAGCACCAGTAGTTGCAGCTATATGACGCCCACCAGAAATATGATCAGCATGCAAATGTGTATCGAACACATATTTAATGTTTACGTTTTTCTCTTCCGCAAAGCTTGTGAATGCTTCAGTAAAACGAACAGCGTCAATAATCGCCACTTCACCTTCAGAGATGACCATATAAGAAAGGCAGCCCTTCCCTAAACGTACAAATTGATAAAGCTCACCACCACCCGTTAAATCTCCAACTTTAATCGGCTCTAAATATTCACTCCACGTTTTCATTCCACCAGCTAAATAAGCAACCGTACGACCCGCTTCTGATAACATCTCAGCTATCATCAGTGATGACCCTTCTTTCGCACAAACGACTAACACATCTTTATTAGCCGGAATCTCCGGTAAAATATCCTCCACGCCATCTAGTAGCTCAAAATACGGAATATTAAGGTATTCAAATTTACGGCCATCAATTTTCCAATCTTCGAATGCATCCGCATTTCGAACATCTAAAATAAATAATTCTTCATTATTAATTACTTTTTTCGCTACTTCTGCTGCACTCCATTTTAAAACTGACACTTTGATTACCCCCTGAGGTATTATTTTGTTGTTTTTTTAGCGGAAAGGATTGTCCTCTCCGCCTATATAGTGAGTCATTTATATTAATTAGAACGTTAATGACGGTGCTGCATCTTTTGCAAACTCTAAGAACGTCACAGCTCCCCCAACTTCAATGCCTTCAATAAAGTCATCTGTCGTTAAACCCATTACATCCATAGTCATTTGACACGCGATCAACTTAACACCTAATTCCTGCGCCATTTCCACTAATTGCGGAATTGCGGGTACATTAGCTTTAGCAAACCCTTCTGCAAAATGCTCCGCTCCCGCAGGCATAGGTAATGCATGCATTCCTTGCTTATGGATTAAATTTAATCCTTCGAATGTAAAGAAGATCGCTACTTCTTTCTCTGTAGCTGCCGCTGCCGTTGCAATATTGAACACCTTATATGCATCGAAAAGACCACCGTTACTTGCAATTATCGCTACTTTATTTGACATAATAAATTCCTCCTAAATATGTTTTGTTAAATGTCCCATCCAGGAAGTCATCCCTGGTAGAACGTTAAATACTTTTGTAAAACCATGTGCCGCCATCTTTTTAGCAGCTAAATCACTGCGCTTCCCAGTTCGACAAACGACATAAATTTCTTGCTCTTTATCAAGTTCAGAAAGGCGTCCCTCTAGCTCACCCATCGGAATTGACTTTGCTCCCTCGATATGACCAAAAGCAAACTCTGCCTCCTCGCGAACATCGAGAATAAGTCCTTCTCTTGCCATTGCCTCTTTTAACTCAATTGTATATTCAAAAGTTTGCTCATCTATCGTGTCGTCTGAGCATTTACGAATATAATGTTTAAGCACACTTTCTTCTTCCACTGTCCCAATATATTGATGACCCACAGATTCAGCCCACGCAGCAATATCCGCCTTCGAACCCTTATCTGTTGCTGATACTTCTAAAATTTGACCATCTACTAAATCAGCCATCGCCTTTTTCGTTTTAACAATTGGCATAGGACAAGAAAGCTCCTTGGCATCCAGCTGAAAATCTACCTTAATACTCATAACATCCTCCCTCATACCTGTATAGGTATTATTTTAGATCAAATATACCTCGGCATAATTGCGTCCAGAATCGGCTTTGTGCATGCACAAAGAACTCCTTTCCGATTCCGTGACATCCGCCGGAGGCTTTAGCCAACACGACGTTGGTAACTCAGTCGTTGCCACAGGACGTGGCGTTCTTAGACTGAGTTCCTATATTTCAGCGGGTCGCTGAAAGAAGTTAAAAAAATATAGCGGGTGCATCCTCTTATTTTACTTCACCATTCCAAGCAAGCATGCCACCAACCATATTACATACATCGAAGCCTTGACTTTCTAAAAACTGAGTAGCACTACCACTACGACCACCTGATCGACAGACCATAACATATGGTTCATTTTTATTTAGCTCATGCATACGAAATTCAAGTAAGCCAAGCGGGATATGAATAATGCCAGGAATGTGTCCTGACTCCACTTCATCTACTTCACGTACGTCGATTAAATTTATTGCCTGCCCTTGCTCTACAGCTTGTTGTACTTCCATTACTGAAATTTCCTTCATACTATTCTCCTCCTAATACGCGCTCATGCCTCCACGGACATTTGTCACACGCTCAAACCCTTGTTTCTTCAGCTGTTTACATGCCCGACTACTGCGCATGCCACTTTGGCAAATGACAACGATCTCTTTGTCCTTCGGTAACTTTTCAAAGCTAGAACCGAGCGGAACATTTTTGAACTGCGGAATATTTCGCCCCTTATATTCGGCTGGTGTCCGCACATCAACAAAAACTTTATCCTTATCATTTAGAATATTTTTCAATTGCGCCGCCGAAATTGACTGCACCCCTTTCGTTGGCTTCATTCGCCAAACAAAAAATGCTATAACAACAGCAAGTATAATCCATGTTTCCAAGTAATATCGCCTCCAACTTAATACTATTAAGGGTATATAAAATCTATCTACTTTTAACGACTAAATCCATTGCTTCTTGGATAGCGTTATTCATTTTCCCCGCATCCCCTTCAGCAGTCGTTACACACTCCAATAAATTTTCACTAACGATTACTCCAATAGTTCGATCAACCGCAGAACGCACGGCAGATAGCTGTGTAATCACATCTTTACAGTTTTTTTCTTCTTCCATCATGCGTAAAACACCACGCAATTGACCTTCTATTCGCTTTACTCGATTAGCTGTTTTTGCATCGTAAGCCATACTGTTCACGCCTCCTTTCAAAACGATTGATTGAACTCGCTTACGAGATTCATGATATACCCCATTAGGTATATTGTCAACATGAAAGCTCTAATTTTTTCTTAAACGTCATTTCCATGTTATACCCCTTATGTATCAACGTTTTACCCCGTTAATCTCAAGTAGTTATCTACATCTCCCTTTAATTTTCATAAAAAAAAGCGAGAAATTCGACGATGCTATCATCGAATTTCTCGCTTTTTTAAACTTTAAATTATTTCTTTTTAATCGTAATTGTCCAAGCCGCATCGCCAACTTGCTCATACTCCGTTACCTCGTGCCCTTCTTCAGCTGCCCAACGAGGAATGGATTCTGTACCTTGCGTACAATCAAATTGCACTTCTAATTCATCGCCTGAATTTAAGCCTTTGATCGCTTCTTTTGCCTCTACTAAAGGAAATGGACAAACCATTCCCATAACTTCTAATATTTTTTTCATATGAAAGCACTCCTTTTTTATGCGGGTATTATTTCTGTAGCTTGCTTAGCTTTTTTACTTGGTCGAACGAATACAAAGTAAGATGCAGTCCATGTACCTAAAATCATAAACCCTAATGAGATCCATCCTTGCCAAGTCATCATCGCTGTCATCACCAATCCATTACCAATTGAGCATCCTCCTGCTAAACCTGCACCGAACCCCATCATAAGTCCACCACATAAGCTGTTAATCGCCGTTTTTGTATCTGGAATACGAAATCTAAATTCGCCACTCATTTTTGCTGCGAATAATGATCCTAAGAAAATACCTAGCACTAGGAAAACACCCCAGTTGATGAAGCTAATTTGTCCTGTCACCAAAAACTGCAAAATATTAGCAGAAGGTGTTGTAACGCCTAACCCACCTATGCGTCCAGTAGCAACACTTAACGGCCACGCTAAAGTTGCAATCACACCAATAAGTGTTGCAGTTATAAATGGATGCCAACGTTTTTCAAATAAAATATGTGCTAATCCCGTTTTTTTCGGCTTTAACCCTGGGATTTTCACTCGTGGCTTCTTTAGCTCACGGTAAATGATAAATGTAACGACTACTACAAAAATCGTAATAATCAACCAGTTATTTACGCCAATTGTCTCGGCAATAGAATTACTTTCAATTTTCGTTTCTTTAATAGCCGTATCCATCGGCAACAATACGCCTGATTTCATCATTGCTGCTACAAGCATATAACCAGCTAATGCAATCCAGCTGCCAAGTAAACCTTCTCCTGCCCGATACCAAGTACCTGTTGCACAACCACCTGCGAAAATAATGCCAATTCCAAAAATAAACGAACCAACAATAACAGCTACGATCGGTAGCGAACCAGCACTGAATTCAAATACCTTTAAACTAATTAAGGTATATACACCCACACTTTGGATTGCTATTGCAATAAGTAATGCGTAAAACATACGGTTATCTTTTGTTAAATACATATCGCGGAATCCGCCAGTTAAGCAAAAACGACCACGTTGCATAACAAATCCAAGTAAAGCTCCGCAAATAAGTCCCGTAATAACCATTTGAACCATCCGTCATTCCCCTTCCAATACCTTAGTATTCTTATAGGGTATAATACCACTTGTTTTACTATGAATTCAATTACTTTTTTTTTACTATTTTAAATACAATGACTTTTTTCATATTTGCGCAACAAAAACCCCTTGCTACAAGTGCAGAAAACTGCTTCTTATAACAAGGGGTCAGATCGTTATTTATTTGGCTAACTGCATTGCTGGACCAAAGAATTCATAATGAATTTTTTCGTCTTTCACGCCAATCTCATGTAAATTTTCAATGATTGCTTCCATAAAGCCAACCGGTCCACATACGTAAACATCTGCATTATCGGCTACTTTTTCGGCTAACAATTCTTTTGAGACTTTCTTATTTTCATCCGAATAAAACGCTGTGTATGTTGCATTTGGTAGCACATTTACTTTCTTTTTGATGTCATCGCTAAATGCTACAACTTTTTCATTGCGCGCACACTGGATAAAGCTCACTTCGTTTGTCGCATCATCTGTTAGTGATTGCAGCATACTATTCAATGGTGTTACACCGATACCACCGCTTATAAACGTAATAGGAGTAGAAGTTTCTTCTAAGACAAATAGCCCTGCTGGAACACTTACATCCACTAAATCTCCCACTTCTAATACGTCATGAATAAAGTTAGATACTTTACCATTTGGCGTATGATCACTTTCACGTTTCACTGAAATACGGTAGCCGTCTTCTGCACTTGCTTGCGAAAGCGTATACTGACGGTTCATTAAATACTGTTCGCCTGGTACTTTCACACGGATACTGATATATTGACCCGGCTCATAAGCTGGTAGAGACGAACCGTCTTCATTTTCAAAGTAGATAGATGTAACAAGATCACTTTCTACTACTTTTTTCGCCACTTTCAGTTGTTTAAATAAGCGCCAACCGCCATTACGCTCAGCTTTTTGATATAGCTCTTCTTCTACTTGAATGAAGATATCTGCAATGACGCCATATGCTTCAGCCCAAGCATTAATAATATCATCTGTTGCTGCATCACCAAGCACTTCTTTAATAGCTTTTAATAAGTTTTCTCCAACAATTGGATAGTGCTCAGGTAAAATACCTAAACTACGGTGTTTATGAGCAATTAACATCACCGCTGGTAAAATAGCTTCTAAATTTTCAATATGAACCGCAGCAGCATAGACTGTGTTTGCTAATGCTGTTTGCTGGCGACCTTTTTCTTGGTTTGTATGGTTGAAAATATTTAATAATTCCGGATGAGCTTGAAACATATTTTTGTAAAACGTTTTAGTAATCTCCACTCCATGAACTTCTAATACAGGAACTGTCGCTTTAATAATTTGTACTGTTTCTTGTTTTAACATATCGCATACCATCCTTTCGTGATTACAATATAACGCTATCAATTCCTTAAAGCAATATGTAAAATACATCTTTAACAAAATGGACATAATTAATGCATTTTAAATACATCTTTAAAAAAGTATTGAATTTATTATACTTCAATGTAAAAATGCTATAATTATTTTGAACTATAGAAAGTAGGGTGTTCTTATGCGCTTAACTTTATACACCGATTATTCTCTTCGAACACTCATTTATTTGGGTGCAAAGGATGAAGGCCAATTATCAACTATCCAAGAAATTTCTGACGCTTACAATATATCGAAAAACCATTTAATGAAGGTGACACATCAACTTGGATTATTGGGCTATATTGAAACGATTCGAGGACGAGGTGGAGGAATTCGCCTAGCGATTGATCCAAAAACCATTACAATTGGAGAAATCGTGCGTCATACAGAAGAGGATTTTCATCTTGTCGAATGCTTTGACAAAGAAAATAATCTATGCAAAATTGCACCAGAATGTCAGCTGAAAGGCGTATTATATGAAGCATTACAAGCTTATTTATCAGTCTTAGATCGCTATACGCTTGATGATTTTTTACATTCAAAAGAAAAGTTGATGGCACTGTTGCTTGGCGAATAAAAATACCCGCACAACTCAAGTTGGACGGGTATTTCTTATGTCTATATTGTTTTACAATGCCCTTGAAAAGAAAATCATATCTAGTGCACGAATTCCATTTTCATAGATTGGCTCTGGATAATTACTGAAAAAATCTTTTTCAATTGCTTCCATACGAAAGCCTGCTTTTTGATAGAATGCAATATTATCAATACTAGAATTCGCAGTTCCAACTATTATCGTTTGATACCCTTGTGTTTGACAAATTGTAGTTATTTGACGAAGCGCTTCTTTTCCAAGCCCTTTACCTTGATACTTCGGTACGATCGCAATATTTTTTAATTCTATTGTCTTATCAGATTGTTCTAGAAGTAACGCCACACCCGCTAACTGCTCGCCACATTTAATCTCAAATAATTCACCGTCATTTAAATATTTCCGAACAGCTTCTTCACTTTCATCGGCCAATAACAATTGTGGTAAATAGTCTTCTCTCGCACCTTCCACTTTCTTTAAAGATGTACGATATTGGACAAAATCTTCGCGCTCAAAAACATTTAAAACACAAGGCTGCTTTTCCTTGACCTCTAACCATGAATGCTCCTTCGGAAAATCATTTTCAACTCCGAGTCGAATAAAAGGCAATTTTTCCTGTGCCTTTTGTGAGCGAATATTGACCTTTCGAGCTCCTGCAAAAACATACTTTAACCCTAACTCAAAAAATGCAATATCTAAAATGGCAATTTTAGATTGAAGATTATAGCCTTTACCCCAAAATTCATAGCCTAGCCATGAGCCAATATGACAGCTCTTTTTATTGTGATCAATAAACATTAACGCCGTTACACCAATCAGTTGCCCTTCCTCATCTAAGATAACACGAGGAACTGTCTTTCCTGCCTCTTCGTCCACACACTCACGTTTAATAAAATTAATCGTATCTTCCACTTTTCCAGCAGGTAACCCTAGTGCATCTCGAACCTGTGGCATGGAAGACAGTGCATGCATTGCTTCAGCATATTTTATAGCGTGTCTCACTAAAGTTACGGCCATATTCTATTCTCCTTTTAATATGATCTCGCCTTACGCATTGGATTTTTGTATCATCCTCTAATGGCTTAAAGCTTATTCCTAAATTTAATTATATGTTAGTTGCCAAGATACACCGAAACGATCCTGAATCCAGGCAAATTTCTTTGAGAACCCATAATTATCTAGCGGCATTAACGCCTGTCCACCCTCTAAAATTTGAGCAACCAGACTGTCGATTTCATCTATAGACTCACATTCCACAAAGATAGAGGTTGACGGTGTAAATGTAAAGTTATGTTGTATCACACTATCATTCACCATTATTTTCAAACCTTTTAAATGAAGGACAGCCATTGCAACCTGTTGTGAGTCTTCCATATAAGTTAAGCTTTCTACTTGTAACTCTGAAAACCATTGTTGATATTGCTGGATAGCTTCATTGGCTTGTCCTTGAAACATTAAAAACGTAGTGGCACTTTTCATTTATTTAACTCCCCTTCATATTTTGTAATCCATTGTGCTGGTGTCATTTTCGAAACAAGCTCTCCTATTAATTCATACGGAATATTTTTAGTGTTTGTAAAACGAATACAGCTTTTCCCCATATTAAGCTTTGTCGGAACTCGTTTCGCATATTCCTCTTGGAACCACGAGAGTAACGCTTGATCTGCATAAATGCCCATATGATAAACCGCAATATGACGTTTTTGTGCAGCAAGACTTATAAAGGGTAAAGGAGTATTCGGTGTACAATGGTAGCCCTTCGGATAAGTAGATAACGGGACAACATAGCTTATCATGTCATAATTCATATTTTCTTCAAAACCCTCTGGTAAATTGCTTTCTACGACATCTACAAGTTTAGCAAAACCTTCCTGCCATTTTTTATCTACTTGCTCAATATAAGTGTTTTTCATACTCTGTCCCCTTTTCAACATAGTATTGGTGTATATCTTTATAGAAGACTCATTCCATAACGTAGAATTGATTCCGTTCCGGCTGGGCGCTTTCCTAGGGGGCGTTCGATGAGCCGCTTCACTCGCTTTGCTCGCTCCAGGGTCTCATCTGTAACGCTAATCCCCGAGGAGTCGCCCAGCCTCCACTCCAATCTACTTATATGTATGAAATACGTTTTACAAAATGTCATCTCAAACTTCCGATGATGGATCAATTTATTAGAAATGATTTGTATGGCAAATTACCATAACGCTGAATTGATTTCATATGTGTAATAAATATCATCCCTAATTTTTAATAATGAGCCAATAGCCAATTAGAAGACATTGATTTCCGTTTTAATCGCTAAGCTACGAGCTAGGCTAATCATAGGATTGCCAATTAGCACGAATATAGCATCATTTAAAATAATCAATAAAACCTCTTTGTTATTTATGCTTTACCTTCTGCTTTTGCTTTTCGGTATAATTCCTTTGTTTTGTAGCCTAGTCTAATAATTTCACGCATCTCCTCCAAGCGCGCTACCTGCGTCTCTTCCTTTTTCGCACTATAAATATATCGGGCCCAATCTTTTTGATAGCCCGGTGTTAATCCATCATAAAATGTTAAATCATCCGTATTTTCCGCAAGTGAATCACGCAATTGAGGAATCATGCCCTCATAGTCGCTTACGCATTGACTACTCGCTGTCTTCTTCTTGCCACGGCTTTTGCCATCTCTTTTTATGCTTAATATTGAAAATGTCTCATCTAAAGACATAAGACTCGCAAATTTATAATCACTGCCAACAATGTATCTTTCATCGTCTACTTGAATAGCCGGGAAGATTTCATCGCGATGAATAAACTGTTCATACTTCTTATTCCCCTTTTTCGGATACACAAAAAATAAATAGCCTTGCTCCACGAGAGTGTTTAACTTTATTTCATTTTGTAAGTACGTTACCATTTCATCAATAGTAAATACAAAGGTAATGATTCGATCATGAGGTGTATTCCCCGATTGGGGTATTCCCTCTAGCAACATATCCTGCGGCTGATTATGAATAACAATGGACAATTCATCTTTAAGTTTAAATTTCTTTTGCATAGTTTTGACACCTCTTTTAAAGATCAATTCAATTTTCTCTTAGTTTTGATAGTATAGCTGATTTAATGAAAAATTCGTACAAAAAAAACGCTCAAATTTTCTCGAGCGTTTCGTTTACATTGAAATAAGCTATTTTATTTTGGTAGTCGCTACTATACCTTTAATTATCGGAATGGCTGTTCCAATTATCACTATCGGCAGGAACCACCAGCCAAGATTCTCTACCTCACCAAGTGCAATGCGTACCATTTGGAAGGATATAGCTGCAAATAAAATGAGACAAAGGTTTTTCACTTCATTTAATATTTTTCGGCTATTCAAATAAAAAGCCTCAACATTACTTTCATTTAAGCGTGCTGGGTAATTATGCGTATGCGGAACCCTTTCGAGGAACCCTAGAAAAATCCATAGAAGTAGTCCAATAAACGGAAGGATAAATAATTCTATTTTGGAACCCCAGCGATCAACTTCTCCTGCTCCGTTAAAATGTCCTGGAATCTCCTCAGGTAGGTTGCCCCACATAGCCAAAATATAAAGGATGGACAGTACAAATAATCCACCACCGATATAGTCCAAAATTTTTTCATATGATGTTTTCGGCAATTTCAAAACAGGTCTATACATCTTCCCACATCCTTGCTTATCCCTTTACCATTTCTACGTTACTACAGTTCATTTAGTTTCAAATTTGCGCAAATTGTCTTAATTGTTTGCGATATATACATAACTATCCGCTTCCACTAACAGTAAAACGGCACTTTATTCTACCTTTTTTATCATTTTATCTACAACTTACGTCCTTACTCTTCTTATTCAATATAGTAGAAATTCTCATAATACTTTGTAAAATTAATATAATCTGATATAAATGGTATATACATATTTCATTTTTTTGTAACATTTCTACTAAATTACTGAGAAAGGAAACGACAACTATGCGATTTACTATCTATAAAAAGTTAACACTCGGTTTTTTTATTGTAATTTTAGTATTGATTGGCACCATCGGATTAAATTTTAAACAGCTTAATTCCGTAAACAAGACATATCGCGTGTTACTTGAAGAACAAACAACAAAATCTATTAGTATACAAGAGCTCCGCGCAATTGCTAAACAGGAAATTGTAAATATGAGAGGCTATCTATTACTTGGAGACAAGCAAAATTTTCAAAGTAATACGGCGTCCCGTGAAGAATTTAAAAAGAAATATGATGAATTAATGGCATCGTTCGATTCTCAAAAATCAATCGAATTATTAGAGGCAATCAATAAAAGCGAGCAAGATGTCCAACAGTTCGCAGATCGCATGTTTTCATTAAAGGCCGATGGAGAAACAGAACAATATGTAAAGCTTGATAGCACACAGGGCCGCCTAATTATTAAACAATTCGACGAACGTGTAGCTAACCTTGCAAACTATCAAGATGAATATATAAAAGAAAAAATCGCTGCTACATCAAAAGAAATACAATCTATTAAATTCCAAATGATTATTCTCGGCGTGTTTGCCGTTGTCATTAGTCTGATAATTGCTATGATCATGGGAAGCCTTATTTCCCGCCCTATCAGGGGAATGGCAAAGACCGCGAAAAAGATTGCTGGGGGCGATTTAACAGCTGAGCAAATTCAAATTAAGAATCGTGATGAAGTAGGCGATTTAGCACTTGCCTTTAATCAAATGGCGGCAAACTTAAAGGATCTTATTACAAATGTACGTCATAACACTGTACAAGTAAGTGGTTCTGCAGCTGAGCTAACAGCAAGTGCTGAACAAACTATTCAAGCGACAGAACAAATCACTTCCTCTATACAAGAAGTAGCAAGCGGCTCCGAAGCTCAAGGTAAAAATGCTACTGAAAGTTCGGTAGCTATGAAAACTATGACAAAAGGCATTCAACAATTGGCTGTGACTACAGCTGCTGTTTCAGAGCTTGCTATAGAGACAAATACGGAAGCGAATAAAGGAAATGAATCACTTCACCGTGTTATTACACAGATGGACACCATCAATTCAGCGGTTTTAGAATCTGCTGGCGTTGTGAAAGATTTAGAAAACCATTCTGTTGAAATCGGAAATATTATTAGCCTCATTACAGATATTGCAGAGCAAACAAATTTACTAGCATTGAATGCTGCAATTGAGGCAGCACGTGCAGGAGATCATGGTCGAGGCTTTGCAGTAGTTGCGAATGAAGTAAAAAAATTAGCGGAGCAATCCAAGCGATCTGCTGAACAAATTTCAACTTTGATTTCAGAAATCCAACAGAATACACACCACGCCGTAGCTGTTATGGATACTGGTACACAAGAGGTTCAAGTAGGTATGCAAGTTGTCAAAGTAGCGGAGGAAGGCTTCTCAAAAATCGTTGAACTGACTGAGCATGTATCCAAACAAATTCAAGAAGCAACGACAGTTTCAGAGGAAATGTCATCAAGCGCTGAGCAAATTTACGCATCCTTTGATGAAATTGCAACAATCGCACAGATGTCTTCTTCCAATCTACAAAATGTAGCTTCTGCTTCCGAGGAACAGCTAGCAACTATTGAAGAAGTGGCCGCTTCCGCTGCTACACTATCAAACATGGCCGAGGAATTACAAACACAGGTTTCACGCTTTAAGGTTGAATAAAAATGATAAGAGTAGACACTCAGTAATGATTAACACAGCAACCCTTAAACCAGATTTATTAACGAATTAATAATATTAATTTCAAGATTATCAAAATCAAGACTTGTTGATTTTCAAACATATTTAGATATCTTTTTCATTGACTAATTAACTTTTTAATAAAAAGATCCTCCAAAACTGTATTTGTATACAATTTGGGAGGATCTTTATTTTTTCTCCCAGCTGCCTAGGATCTTCTTTTTAAAAACGAAAAAAATATAGCTAATATGAAAAGAACAAATGGTGTTAGTCCAATATATTTAAAAGAATTTTTTGCTCCTAATAAAAAATAAAACGCTAAAGGCAAAAATGTAATTGTACTTATCAGCATATAAACCCAAGACTTTTTTTAAATACCTACTATTAATGTGACACCAGAAATGAAAAAAGAGAGCTGCCAAAGGAACAAAATTGTGTTAGACTCTGCCATATAATCTTCTCCTTTTTATCATCGTCCTATATGAAAATTGGACTTTGATTATCCCTAAATGGTAACTATCGATGTCATTCATTTATATGTACAGGATTCTTCAATTTATGAAAGATTCCCAGCACGGGAATCTAATCAATTAAAGCCTCTTCCTTGTACTTTTCATTTAACACACTTAACATCTTAATTATTGCCGTCTCCTCACTCGGTACTTGTAAGGACGCAAGCTCACGTACTTTATGTTCCCCTACACAAACGCTTTCTTTTGCCTTTGCAAACATGGACGCATCATTCGAATCATTACCAAATGCGATAAATTCACCTTCAGCGATACCTAACTTCGTTAAACCATTCCATTTATTTATGCCACTCGGGCTCATATCTACAATATTTTCAGATGTATGTTCATATAACGAGATTGGTAGTTTTTTTAGTTTGCCTACTATTTCATTACGTTGCTCTCCAGGGAATAATACAACTTTCACTATATCCTTCAACTCTTGCAACGAAACGTTTTTCGCAAGTTTTAATGGATCTAAATTTTGATAAATTGGGTGTGTCTCACTACCTGTATATGCATAATCCCAATCACCGTCTATTAAATACGGCAATCCAAATGCTGAAATAATGTTTTGAATCTCTTCTATAATTTTTGCTTCAAATGCTGTTACCTCAATAGTTTCTCCGTTCTGTGCAACAAATGCACCATTTCCCCCTACCATTGAAAATTTTCGCATTGTCTCAGGTAATACTGGTAGTAAATCACGAATCGGACGAGCGGATGCAAAAATGATTTCATGTCCGTTTTCGATGCAAGCTTCTAAAGCATTAGTAACTCCCTCACTTAATGGTTGACCCTTAAAGCAAATCGTACCGTCTAAATCAAATACAAATTTCATTGTCACGCCCTCTTTCTAAACTATTAATTACCCATTTATTATCTCATAAATATTTACATTTATTGTAGAAATAATAATGATTATTATAATAACGCGGGGTTGATTTCCGTTACGGCTGGGCGCTTTGTTGCTGCCGCTTCGCTTTCGCACAGTTAAAACATTTGTTGCTGCCGCTTCGCTTTCGCACAGTTAAAACAT
>NZ_JBYTDL010000011.1:0-139872 GCF_058791335.1 Lysinibacillus sp. EB271-A1-10B | reverse complement strand
GTTATCCCAAACTATAAGGTAGGTTGCCCACGTGTTACTCACCCGTCCGCCGCTAACGTCAAAGGAGCAAGCTCCTTCTCTGTTCGCTCGACTTGCATGTATT
This sequence comes from Lysinibacillus sp. EB271-A1-10B, assembly GCF_058791335.1. NCBI lineage: Bacteria > Bacillati > Bacillota > Bacilli > Caryophanales > Bacillaceae > Lysinibacillus > Lysinibacillus sp. EB271-A1-10B. The sequence goes on along the minus strand of NZ_JBYTDL010000011.1, from coordinate 139,769 downwards.
AGGCACGCCGCCAGCGTTCGTCCTGAGCCAGGATCAAACTCTCCATAAAAGAAATTTGATTAGCTCAAATTGTTTTGCTGGCATCATGTTTGATGTCCAAAATTTTGTTTCGTTCACTAACTCAAGGTTAGCTACTAAAAACTTTATTGATTACGTTTTGCTTGTTCAGTTTTCAAGGTTCATTTTTTAATTTACTGTGTCACCTCTTGGCGACTTATACATAATAACATCGATTGTTCATGAAAGTCAACACTATATCATAAGTTTTTTTAAGACTTTATTTTTGTATCAATTATGCCTCGGCATAATTGCGTCCGGAATCGGCTTTGTACTTGCACAAAGCCGATTCCGTGACATCCGCCGAAGCATTGACTTCTGTAGCTGACGTTTCACTTTCGCTACGAAAACATTTGCTGAAAGAAGTTAAAAATTTAGAAACGAGGTTGTTATGATGATTCGTAAAACGTTGATTTCTCTGATTTTCATCGTAATATTGTTTGTCTTTATAAAGCCGATAAATTCTACTATGATTTCTGTATTCAACATCGCCGATGCTCCAGCAGTTGTAACAAAAGGACATTATGGCACATCACTTGTTGTCGAAATTTCTTTCTCTGATGAAGCCCTGCTGGACTGGCTTAAAACTGTAAAAGAACCTTATCCGCTTCTTTTGTTAGATGCTGAGTGGATTAAACGTTCACCTGAGCACATAAAAGTCATTCAAGAACGCAAGCTACCTACAGGATTATTAGGACCCGAGGATTCCTTGGATAAGCCAGTTGATCTTGCCGCCGTTCAAAAAGATATTAATATTTACGAAAAGTATTTACAAGAAACCCCACTTTGGTTTGCAACACGAAATCATCAGTATTCGCAGGATTTACAAAATAACTTATTTCAGCAGCAGATGAATATACTTTCTCCCTCCCTAATCTGGAAAGGTGAAAAGGCACCTAAATTACAAAAGGGAGATTTTGTTTTTCTAACTTTACACCAAAATAATAAAGTCTCAATTAAAGAGCTCAATACATTCCTACAACAAAATAAATTTATGTCGATTGAGGAAAATATATTCGGCTATAAAGTTCAAACTAAAAAATCACCATAAAGTGATACTTTAATCAATGGGGTTTTCTTCATCCCCACTAGTCTTCCCCAACGGACAGTTGATCTCCCATATACCTTTACTTTCAAAGTTACTACCCCTTAATGCGAGATAAAAAAAGTTGCCTCTACGAATATAGAGGCAACTTCTTTTTTATGATTATGCGTTTTTAGCTTGTTCACGACGTGCTTTACGGCGTGCTTCTAATTTTTGACGATCTTCTTCGGATTTTGCATTATATTTTGGTAATACTAATAATTGATAAGCATTTACAGCGAGTAGTGGGAATAGTAATAGTGCAACATACTCGTTAATATTTTCATCTCGACCCATTAATGCAATTGTCCATTCTAGTGTTGTAACAACAATCATAAAAAATAAAGCCGAAATGAAAACGTGTTTTTTTCCAGTTAATTTTACTTTTTGAATAGCTGTTGCTATAGCACCGAATATTAATAAAATTAACAAACCACTATAGAACACCCAGCTTTGTCCATCTTTCACACCAGGTATAAAACGGAAGAATATAATATCAAAAATAGTAATAGCAATTAATACTAGCTGTACCCAATTCCATAATGTAAGTGTTCTAAAAATATTAACCCCTACTTGATGAAGCGTTAAATAAGCAAAAAAGCCTGCCTGTGCAATAACACTCATTGTAAACCCTAAGAAAACCATCCATAAAAGCCCGGCCAAAAATTCTCCCCAGTGACCGTTTGCAATATATGGTTGGAAGAAGTCCCATCGAATAAACAAACTGCAAATTCCGTTGACTGCGCCACCAACGAGCATTGCAAAGAAGAAAAACTTAGCCCAATTTCGTATCGTCACAACTAAAAGTCCCCCAATTTCTTATGTATATCTGTACTTATTTTAACAATGCATTGTTAAAAAAGCTATTTCTCATCTTAACCAATACATAAAGTCCTCATAAATGTGAACAATAATTGAAAGAGTCTATCTATAAGAAAGGACTGATTATTCATGCGAAAATTCTTCTTACTACTAATTCTAATGCTGTTTCTTTCTGCCTGTTCACAAGAGAAAGCCTCTACCATGTCCTATGAAGAAATAAAAAAAATAATGATCGACTCTTTACAAACCGAGGATGGTAAAAAGGCGCTGCGAAAGCTTTTAGAGGAACCAAGTTTCCGTGAATTATTGGTTTTGGAACATGATGAAGTGAAGAAAGCTACTGAGGCTACCTTGCTTTCCAAAGAAGCAGAAGACTTTTGGAAGAAAACTTTCGAAGATCCAAAATTTAAAGAAACCGTAGCTAAAAGTATGCAGAAGCAACAACAGGATATTATGAAGGAATTAATAAAAGACCCCACTTTCCAAAAAGATATGGAGGCTTTCTTTGGCCAGCCAGATATGCAAAAGCAATTAGAGAACATTCTAAAATCCTCCAATATGAGAAAAGAAGTGGAAACTGTCGTCAAAGAAACGATTGAAAGTCCACTTATGCAAGCAAAATGGCAGGAGCTTATTAGGAAAAGCGGTGGCGAGACAAGTAAGGCTGGCGCTGGCGGTAAAAAAGAAGCTGGTAGCGGTGGAGAAGGTAGTGAACAAAAAGGCCCTCAGTAATCACTTATATGTAAAAACGGATTTCCTCCATTGTTTGAGGAAATCCGTTTTCATTATTTATTTAATTTATTAATGATGTTCGTCGCGATGTCTAAATAGATTTGTCCTGTTGTGTGTTTTTCAGCATAAACAGAAGGTGCAAAATCTTCTTCTGACCAATCAGGTTGACCAAGAGGAATTTGACCAAGTAGCTCTGTACGTAGCTCTTCTGCTAACTTTGGTCCTCCACCTTGACCGAATACGAATTCACGGTCACCCGATTTCGATTCATACCATGCCATGTTTTCAATAACACCTAAAATTTCATGGTCTGTTTGTAAAGCCATTGCACCTGCACGAGCTGCAACAAACGCTGCCGTAGGATGTGGTGTTGTTACGACAATTTCTTTTGATGAAGGAAGCATTTGGTGAATATCTAATGCAACGTCACCTGTACCTGGTGGTAAATCCAATAGTAGATAGTCTAGCTCGCCCCATTCTACATCACGGAAAAACTGATCTAACACTTTACCTAACATTGGTCCGCGCCATACAATCGGTGCGTTATTTTCAACAAAGAAGCCCATTGAAATCATTTTCACACCTAAACGATCAACAGGGAAAATTCGATTGTCTACCACTTTAGGCATATCTGTCACGCCCATCATATCAGGCACACTGAACCCATAAATATCAGCATCAATTAAACCAACCTTCTTACCTAGACGAGCTAATGCAACTGCTAAGTTAACTGATACTGTAGATTTCCCTACCCCGCCTTTACCAGAGGCAATTGAAATAACTTGTACTGTGCTAAGCGGAGATAAAATATCTTGTGCTTCAGCTTCAGTTGCTACACCACGGAAGCTCTGTAGTTTTTCTGCTGACAGCTCTTCGAAACGAATCCCAACTGTATTTGCACCCGCTTCTTTTAAAACTTCAACAATTTTCATTTGTAGCTGTAATTGTTCAGGTGTATTTGTTTTAGCAATCGCAATTTTTACACTCACATGATTCTTCTCTTCTTTTATTGTTACGTTTGTAATACCGTCTGTTTCAGCGAATGATTTATGTAAAAATGGATCTTGTAGTTGTCCTAGTATTTCTCGTACTTGTTGTTCATTTATCACGACGAACACTCCCCTTATATTATCTCAATGTTAGTATATCATAATGATTTGATTTCCGTTGTGTTGTTGCTCTATTCAATTTTTGCTAATAAATACTCTTCTATACCTTCAACAATGGCATCTCCCATTTTTTCTTGGTATTTCTTATCTATTAATAGTGCACGTTCCTCATCATTACTTATAAATCCTGTTTCTACTAGTGCAGCAGGTACCACAGCCTTTTTCAGTAAATATATTTGTTTGATAGACATTGCTTCTCGATCAGTATTTTTCAAATTAGTGCGAATGGAATCTTGAATACTCTTTGCTAAAAATTCACTTTCAGCATGTCCTTCTTGATGATAAAACACCTGTGCTCCACGCCATTTTGTTTCAGGAATGGCATTTGCATGAATTGTAATAAAAATATCCGGTTTTTCTTTTTCTACTATGTCTTTTCTTAAAAAGATGTCCTGCTTTTTTCGTTCTCTCAAAGTTCCAAACTTTTCTGAGGACGCATGCTCATCGATTACATCTCCATCTTTTGTTCGTGTCATTACGACTGTTGCGCCTTTTTTCTTTAATTGCTTCTCAACATGCTGAGCAATTGCAAGTGTAATCTCCTTTTCAATTACTTCACCCTTCGAAGCACCTCCATCTTGACCGCCGTGTCCCGCATCAATGACAATTTTTATGCCACCAAGTGGGTCCGGTAAGAAGAAGTTACGGTTCGAAGCATTCGTTTCATATGCCACGAACACTATACTCATTAGCATAATTACTCCTAGTGCAAGCCAGCGCTTCACCCATATCCACCACCCTTTTATATGTAGTGTACGAAGTTAGTGATTGAACTATGCTAGAAAGTAAAAAAACTCTTTAAGTAATTAGAAAGGAACTCTTAGCCTACTTTTTGCGGGTATTTGTTTATTGAAAGAAGTTAAAATTGAGTGTTTGATTAGTAGTAGAAGATACTTTTTGGGTAATGATAAAACGGCATTAATCCATTTGTACTCTAAGGACTAACGCCGTTAATTTCTTATTTTAGTGTAAATTCAGGTTTAATCTTACCTGTATAAGGTTCATGCTCAACAAATACTGTTATATCCTTACCATCTTTATCTTTCCCAGTTCTTTGATACGTGAATTTCTTATTATTTAACTCGGTAATTTCGAGCACAGCCCCATATTTATTGTCGCCAATTGAAACATGAGCTCTTAATTTATTTCCATCGATAACATTAAAGTACCCATAGTCACCGCGACTTTCACCTGTTTCAGGATTGAAAAATTCATATTTATTTGTATTAGCATCATATTTCGCAAGGCTAATGAAATTTCTATTATATTGTGTTACATCATTTTTATTTACATCTAATACAACGCTTCCTTGCCAAAGCGTATCAGCTAAGATCTTATCTCCATCCACATCCTTAACAACAGTGCCCGTCGAATTATTTAAAGCTTTAGCTGATTCAGTAAATGTTAGCTTTTTTTCCTTATAAGGGACATGCTCAACGAAGACCTCTACATCTTTACCATTTGCATCTTTACCCATTTTTTTATACGTAAACATATCATTTTTTATCTTAGTAATCTCTTCAATTGCTTGGTAATTTTTCGTTTCTGAAATCAATATTCTATGCTTTCCGTCATTCGTAAAAAAGAAAACCCCTTTATCGTCAAGACTTCCAGCTGTATTTGGATCGAAGAGTTCATAGCGTCCTGAGTCAGCGTCATATTTCGCAAGGCCCATTAAGTTTGAATTCTCTGCTGTTACATCTTTATTATTTTTATCGTAAACTTTTGAGGCTTGCCAGTTTGTACTACTAAGAATGTTGGCATTTGCTTGACCTTTTGTCATTTCTACTTGTCTCTGATCTTCAGTATTCCCTGTTTTTACTTCCTCCGTTTTTTTTACGTCAGTTTTATTCTGACATGCACCAAGAAGTGCCATTACTGCAAGTGATACTATTAGTAGCTTTTTCATATATTGACCTCCACTTTCAGAATAAACAACTTAAAAGTAGTATCCGCCATTTCTATATAAATTACACATCATAATCGCTACTAACATTACAGATAATAAAAGTGCCTCAGCACTTCTTGCAATACTTGAAGTTCACTAAGAACCCAGGTATAACTTTTTCCAAACAAAAAAACCCTTTCTCGAAAATATTCGAGAAAGGGTTTGGAAACGTTGATATACGTAATATTAACGTTTTGAGAACTGAGGTGCACGACGAGCGCCGCGTAGACCTGGTTTTTTACGTTCTTTCATGCGTGAATCACGAGTAAGTAATCCAGCAGATTTTAATGCAGCACGGAAATCTGGGTCTACTTGAAGTAGAGCACGTGCGATACCATGACGTACTGCACCAGCTTGACCAGTGTATCCACCACCGTTAACGTTTACGTGGATGTCATAGCTTCCTGTAGTTTCAGTAGCTACTAATGGTTGTTTAATTACTTCACGTAATGCAGCGAATGGTACGTATTCTTCGATTTCACGTTTGTTGATAACAATTTTACCTGTACCTGGTACTAAACGTACGCGAGCTACAGAGCTTTTACGGCGACCAGTGCCGATGTATTGAACTTGTGCCAAAGTAATATCCTCCTCTTAATTTATATTATCCGCGAAGCTCGTATGCTTCTGGTTTTTGTGCAGCGTGTGGGTGCTCTGTTCCAGTGTAAACGTTTAGTTTACCGAACATTTTGCGACCTAAAGAGTTTTTAGGAAGCATCCCTTTAATTGCTAATTCGATCATTCTTGTTGGGTACTTGTCTAACATTTCACCAGCAGTACGAGTTTTTAATCCACCCGCAAATTGAGTATGGTGACGGTAAAGTTTACCCTCTAATTTGTTACCAGTTAAATGGATTTTGTCAGCGTTGATGATGATTACGTGATCACCTGTGTCAACGTTTGGTGTGAATGTTGGTTTATGTTTACCACGTAAGATAGCAGCTACTTCAGAAGCTAAACGTCCAAGAGTTTGGCCTTCTGCATCAACTACTAGCCATTTACGGTCTACTTCGTGACCTTTAGCCATGAATGTTGTACGCATGTATATATCCTCCTAATCGATTCGATTACCGTTATTTTTCATTAAACTACACTATAAGTTTTCGGGGCTTATTTGTGGTGGTAATGAAAATACCATCTGTTATCATATAATGAATGACTTTTAAAGTCAAGCAATTTCAATAAACACCTGGAGAAGTTGTTCAGATTCATTTCTTGGTTAAATTAGGGCTTTCATTAGCCTTCATTTTTAAAATATAATGTTATTTCGTGTCAAGATTTCTATAACATTCGAGGGCACAATTCAAAATCCAGACGCAATTACGTAAGGGCGGAATTGATATAGGTTGATTGGAATGGAGACTGGGCGACTCCTTCGTGACCAACATCGGTGCTACTGCCACTACGTTAGCACTACGCTTTCGCACAAAAAACATCTGTTGGCCCGAGACCCTACAGCGAAGCGGCTCATCGGACGCCCCCAGGAAGCTCTGCTCTGTGCGAGAGCGTAGCGGCAGCAACAAATGTTTTCTGTAGCGAAAGCAAAGCGGCAGCGACAAAGCGCCCAGTCGGAACGGAAATCAACTACACGCTATGGTGACGAACCTTTTTAATAGAAGACTTTCTCAAGATATAGACCTTGTGGCGGTGCAGTTTTACCCGCCTTATCGCGATTCATAGATTTAACGATTAACTCCACGTTCTCCATATCACGACGTCCTATACCAACTTCCCAAAGCGTACCTGCGATAATACGGACCATATTATATAAGAAGCCATTGCCTTCAATTACCATATGTAGCTCCTCACCATACCATTCAAATCGTAGCGTAGTCACTGTGCGTACCTTATCTTTGACACTTGTATTAGCTGCACAAAAGCATGAAAAATCATGTGTACCGATAATAGCCTTTGCCGCCTCCTGCATTGCCTTAACATTTGGCTTCACACCATTTGTCTCTACTGTGTAATGTCTGCGGAATGGACTTTGTACAGCCTCACATGACCATATATATCGGTACCGCTTCCCTGTTACACTGTAGCGAGCATGAAAATCAGCAGCTTCTTCTTCAATCGACATTACTCGAATATCTCTTGGCAGTTGAACGTTTAATGCCTTCATGTATTTATCTACTGGAATCGCGAGTGGTGAATCAAAATGCAATGTTTGACCTGTTGCATGCACTCTTGCATCTGTACGTCCACTAGCTGTTACCTTGATCTTTTCCCCTTTATGCATAATGGCTAGAACACGTTCAAGCTCTGCCTGTACTGTACGCTCTCCAGGCTGTACTTGGTAACCAGAAAATTGCGTTCCATCATAACTTATAATTGCTTTTAATCGTCGCATAAAGATTACTCCTTTTAACTTCTATAGAAGAATAGTAATACGGCCATTCCTACTAATAACATAAGTGCAAATGTATCACTCATATCCCACTTTAGCTTGCGATATCTCGTACGCCCTTCGCCTCCACGGTAGCCTCTTACTTCCATAGCTGTTGCTAAATCCTCAGCTCGTTTAAAAGCACTTACAAAGAGAGGTACCAATAATGGCACAACCGCTTTAATACGATCCTTTATTGGTCCTGAAGATAAATCCGAACCACGTGCCATTTGTGCTTTCATAATTTTATCTGTTTCATCCATTAACGTTGGGATAAAACGCAATGAAATAGACATCATTAGAGCTAACTCATGTACTGGCACTTTCACCGCTTTTAATGGATTTAGCAGCACTTCAATGCCATCCGTAATGGAAATCGGTGACGTTGTAAGTGTTAAGATAGATGTCATAAACACTAGAACTAGAAAGCGTATCGAAATAAATATCCCTTGTCGGATACCTTCCTCATAAATAGTGATAAACTTCCACTCAAATACAATGGCGCCTTCTTTCGTCATAAATATATGAATTAAGAAGGTAAACGCCATTAAAAAAAGTACTGGCTTTAGACCGTTAATTAAAAAATACAATCGAATCCGTGACACTAGCACAATGAGTAAGGTAAACGCTAATAGCAAAGCATATGTCACAGTATTGTTTGCTAAAAAAACAATAATGATGAATGCAAACACAAATATAAGCTTTGACCGTGGATCGAGCTTATGAACGGGAGAATCCCCTGGAAGAAAGCGACCAAATATCATTTTCTCCATCATGACTGTCCACGCTCCTCTCTTAGGACCCGAGCAATTTCAATTGCTAACTCTTCTTCAGTTAAGCATATCTTCGAGAATGATTTGTTTATCATTTTTTCAATTTTTTGTTGAAATCGTACGATACGAGGTGGTTCTAAGCGGAAATTTTTTAATGTCTCTACATCTTTAAAAATTTCTTGAGGTGTGCCACTTAGTACATTTTTCCCTTCATGCATAATGACAATACTATCTGCATAACGAGCTGCGTCCTCCATACTATGGGTAACGAGTATCGTTGTTAGCCCACGTTCCTTGTGTAGCTTATAAAACATATCCATAATCTCTTTTTGACCACGAGGATCAAGCCCTGCAGTTGGTTCATCTAAAACAATCACTTCAGGTTCCATCGCCAAAACACCAGCAATTGCTACCCTGCGCATTTGTCCACCCGATAAATCAAAAGGTGATTTTTCAAGTACGTCCCCTGGTAAGCCTACTAAGCCTACTAGCTCCTTTGCTCGTGCTTCTGCCTCTTGCTCAGAAACACCAAAGTTCATAGGACCAAACATAATATCCTTTAATACCGTTTCTTCAAATAACTGATGCTCCGGGAATTGAAACACAATGCCAACCTTTTGACGTACAGCCTTTAAATCTTTGGCCTTTTTTCCAGCTACAACAACACGATCCCCAATATGTACTTCTCCAGATGTTGGTTTTAGAAGTGCATTAAAATGTTGAAGAATTGTCGATTTACCGGAACCCGTATGTCCGATAATTGCCTGGTACGTATGTGAAGGAATTTCAAAATCCACATCAAATAAAGCACGTTTTTCAAAAGGTGTACCCTGTGCATAAGCATAGCTTACTTGTTGAAGTTTGATGTCCATAAATCATTCACCAACTCTTCTTCTGTCATATGTTGTCCCATTAATGGAACACCTTCCTTTTGCAATAACTTTGATAACTTCATGGCAAATGGCAAGTCTAATCCAAACTCAACTAGCTTGTCCCCAAGTGTGAAAATTTCAGCAGGTGTACCCTCAGCAAATTTCTTTCCGTCATTCATAAAGAGAACACGATCTGCAAGCATAGCTTCTTCTAAATCATGCGTAATAGATAGTACTGTTAACCCTGTTTCAGCACGTAAAGTTTGAACTGTTTGTAGTACCTCAACACGACCTTGTGGATCTAGCATAGAAGTAGCTTCATCAAGAATAAGGAGCTTAGGTTTCAACGCGAGTGCGCCTGCAATGGCAACGCGCTGCTTTTGCCCACCCGATAAATGATGTGGCTCATGATCTAAAAAATTGTTCATTTTTACTTGGTCGAGTGCTGCATGGACACGTTCTACCATCTCTTCAAACGGTACTCCGTTATTTTCAAGAGCAAAAGCAACATCATCCTGCACTGTCGCTCCAACAAACTGATTGTCTGGATTTTGAAAAACCATGCCCATTTGTGAACGGCTTTCCCACAGGTTTTCTTCACTCAATGGTTGTCGTAAAATACGGACATCCCCTTGCTGTGGATAAAGCAAACCATTCATAAGCTTTGCAATAGTGGATTTACCGGAACCGTTATGGCCAACAATGGCAATCCATTCCCCTTCCTGTACCGCAAAGCTTACATTTTCGACAGCATTGCGACTTTCTTTTTCTTCTGGTGTATATGAAAATGTCACATTATTTAATGATAAAATTTCTGGCATTTCTAGAACTCCTCTCTACATGCTCAGCTCTACTAACTAACTTACACTTTTTTATGTATGAATTCTACTACAATCAGTATGTCAATAAAAGAAAAGTGCTAAAATCACTTTCCATTCTTTTGTCTGCCCTATATTAGTGTACGTATAATTTAAAGGTTATCTTTAAAAAATACATCATATATTGAGCGGGCCACCTCAATCGTCCCGGTGACTACCATTATAAAATCAGCCTATAAAAAAAAGCACCACTAAATTGGCGCTAACTCTTACTTCCCTAAAAAATAAAAAAGCGCGCACCTCATTCGATAGAAATGCGCTAGTCGTTACATTTTCAAGAAACACGGGTGCTCAAGCCCTTGTTCCCTCTGAATGAGGTGCGGAGAGCTAAACGAGACGCCACACAACAGTGTCCGCTCATCATAACGCTCAGCTTAATTATTTGTCGTATAAATCGTTTTATAAAGAAAGAGGGTGGTGATTCCACCCTCTTCACCACTTGTTTTCTCTTATGATTAAACTAATTCAATCACAACAACAGGTGCACCGTCACCACGACGAGGACCTACTTTAAGAATACGAGTGTAACCACCTTGACGTTCTGCATAACGTGGTGCAACATCATCAAATAACTTTTGAAGTGCAAATGAAGTTGTTTCGTTACCTTCAGCATCAGTAGTTGTTACTAGTTCACGACGGATGAATGCAGCAGCTTGACGGCGTGCGTGTAAATCTCCGCGTTTACCTAAAGTAATCATTTTTTCAACAGCTTTACGTACTTCTTTAGCGCGAGCCTCAGTAGTTTCGATACGCTCGTTGATGATTAAATCAGTAGCTAAGTCACGTAACATCGCTTTACGTTGAGAACTTGTACGACCAAGTTTTCTGTAACCCATGGATGTTTCCCTCCTTTATAAAAAATTATCTGATCTTGTAAGTTTTGTTTAAATCGCTTAGTCTTCTTTGCGTAACCCTAAACCAAGCTCTTCTAACTTCGCTTTTACTTCTTCAAGTGACTTACGTCCAAGGTTACGAACTTTCATCATGTCGTCTTCTGACTTATTCGCAAGTTCTAGTACTGTATTAATACCAGCGCGTTTTAAGCAGTTATAAGAACGAACAGAAAGATCAAGTTCTTCGATAGTCATCTCTAAAACTTTTTCTTTTTGATCTTCTTCTTTTTCGACCATGATTTCAGCAGTTTGTGCCTCATCTGTCATGCCAACGAAGATGTTTAGATGCTCGGTTAAAATTTTTGCTCCGAGCGAAATCGCCTCTTTCGGACCGATGCTACCATCTGTCCACACATCAAGAGAAAGTTTATCGTAGTCAGAAGACTGACCTACACGAGTATTTTCCACTTGGAAATTGACGCGTGATACTGGAGTGTAAATAGAGTCGATCGGGATCACGCCGATAGGAAGATCCTCACGTTTGTTTTGATCAGCAGGAGTGTAACCACGGCCGCGTTGAGCGTACATACGCATACGTAAATGACCGTTTTTAGCGATTGTTGCAATATATAGATCCGGGTTTAAAATTTCTACATCACTGTCATGTGTAATGTCAGCAGCTGTAACTGTACCATCGCCTTTTACATCAATCTCAATAACTTTTTCTTCGTCAGAGTAGATTTTAAGAGCTAGTTTTTTCACGTTCAAAATAATTGAAGCTACATCCTCTACAACGCCTTCTACAGTTGAGAATTCGTGAAGAACACCGTCAATTTGAATTGAAGTGACAGCAGCTCCTGGTAATGAAGACAGAAGGATACGACGTAAAGAATTACCCAAAGTGTTTCCATATCCGCGTTCAAGCGGTTCTACAACAAACTTTCCATATTTGGAATCTTCGCTGATCTCCACCGTTTCAATCTTTGGTTTTTCAATTTCGATCATTTTTATTTACCCTCCTTCAAAACATCGAATGTATAGGTTCTTTCCATCATAGATTCGATCGTCATTGACGTATCGTTTATTATCTGCACAAGACAGTCTGTACAAAAAATGATGTTCTCATACAATATGAGACGCACCCATTACACGCGACGACGTTTTGGCGGACGGCAACCATTATGAGGAACTGGAGTAACGTCTTTAATAGCAGTTACATCTAAACCAGCAGCTTGAAGTGCACGAATTGCAGCTTCACGACCTGCACCAGGACCTTTAACAGTTACTTCCAACGTTTTCAGACCATGTTCAAGGGATGCTTTAGCAGCAGTTTCTGCAGCCATTTGAGCAGCGAATGGTGTAGATTTACGTGAACCACGGAAACCAAGAGCACCAGCACTTGACCAAGATACAGCGTTACCTTGCATATCTGTAATCGTTACGATTGTATTGTTAAATGTAGAACGAATGTGTGCGATACCAGATTCGATATTCTTTTTCACACGACGTTTACGAGTTTGTTGTTTACGAGCCATGTTAAGAAGGAACCTCCTTTACTTATTATTTTTTCTTGTTCGCTACAGTTTTACGAGGACCTTTACGCGTACGCGCATTATTCTTCGTATTTTGACCACGAACAGGTAAACCACGACGGTGACGGATACCACGGAATGAACCGATTTCCATCAGACGTTTGATATTTAATGAAGTTTCGCGACGTAAGTCACCTTCAAGTTTGTAAGAGTCTAATTGTTCACGGATTTTGTTTAACTCATCTTCAGTTAAGTCGCGTACGCGTGTATCTTCTGAAATACCTGCGTCAGCTAATACTTTCTGAGCTGTAGTTTTACCAATACCGTAAATGTAAGTTAATGAAATTACCACGCGTTTGTCGCGAGGAATATCAACACCAGCAATACGTGCCATGTACGTTGTGCACCTCCTTTAGAATTAACCTTGTTTTTGTTTGTGTTTAGGATTTTCACAGATTACCATTACTTTACCGCGTCGGCGAATTACTTTACATTTTTCGCAGATCGGTTTCACAGATGGTCTCACTTTCATCTAACCTAACCTCCTTAGTAGTCCGGAGCGCAAAAGATTATTTAAAACGGTATGTGATACGACCGCGAGTTAAATCATAAGGAGATAACTCGATAGTAACCTTATCTCCAGGTAGAATGCGGATAAAGTGCATACGAATCTTACCAGAAACGTGTGCTAGAATCACATGTCCATTTTCTAATTCTACCTTAAACATCGCGTTTGGCAAAGTCTCAACAACTGTCCCTTCGACTTCAATTACATCATCTTTCGCCATCTACTCTGTCTCCTCTCTATATGCAAATTAAAGTTCTCATCGTTACATCAAACGGATATCTGCTGCAACTATAGAAGCAACCTCGTTTCAACATATGTTTGGATTGTATGAGAGATGTTTGAAAGACGCTCGTCTGGTTTCGCTTCACACAATCCACGGAATATACAGAACCATTTAGGGCACTGAACCTCCCATGTTTACACGAATACCGGAATGTCTTTGATGAGATATTCATACCCGTTACACAGATGCTTCCACGAAACCCATTATACTCTTTCAAAAGTCATGTTGCACTTTTTAAAAGAAATATATACCGGGCACAATATGCTTTTGCAACTCTCAAAAAAAATTATGTTTCGTTGTTGCTCCCGCATGCCTCCCGCGGAAGCAGTATTCTGCGCCCGGAGCCGGGTATCAGCTGCGGCTGCCCTGTAAAAGAGCATCAAGATCAGCAAACACTTTGTTAATATCTTGCTGTCCATCTATATTTGTTAACACACCTTTTACTTCATAGTAGTTCAGTAATGGTTGTGCTTGTTTCATATTTACTTCCAGACGGTTTGCAACCGTTTCAGGATTATCATCCGCACGTGTGTAAAGCTCGCCACCATCTTTATCACATTTTCCTTCCTCAGCTGGAGGATTGAAAATTAGATGATAAGATGTTCCACAAGTTTTACAAATACGACGACCTGATAGACGAGCAACTAGCTCATCTTTTTCAACTTGGATGTTAATTGTATGTTCAATAGCTTTACCAAGATCAGCAAGGATGCTGTCTAAAGCTTCAGCTTGAGGAACAGTACGTGGGAATCCATCTAATAAGAAGCCCTTTTCACAATCATGTTTAGCAAGTCGCTCGCGAACAATACCAATCGTTACTTCATCAGGTACTAGAGCACCTTGATCAATGAACGATTTAGCTTGCAAGCCTAGTTCTGTACCATCTTTCATAGCAGCACGGAACATATCGCCTGTAGAAATATGAGGAATCGCGTACTTCTCAACGATTTTATCTGCTTGAGTACCTTTACCAGCACCTGGCAGACCCATTAAAACGATATTCATACGGAAATATTCCTCCCACAAAAGGTTTGCTGATTTCAGGAAACGATGGAACGTTCCCTAAAAACCAACATTATTTCATAAAGCCTTTGTAGTGACGTTTAACAAGTTGAGATTCTAGCTGTTTCATCGTTTCGAGCGCAACGCCGACTACGATAATTATACTAGTACCACCGATCTGCACTGTGGCAGGTAGATTCATAAAGTTTATGATTATAATCGGCATTACTGATATAACAGTTAAGAAAATCGCACCGACAAATGTCAGACGATATAACACGCTTGTTAAATACGTTTGAGTACTTTCACCAGGACGAATACCTGGAATGTAAGCACCTTGCTTTTTCAAGTTATCTGCCACATTTTCTGGATTCACTTGTATGAATGCATAGAAATATGTGAACGCGATGATCAAGGCAACGTAAACAATCATCCCAACAGGTTTTGTATAATCAAACGTGTTTTGAATAAATGTTGATACGCCACTTTCACCAAAGAACGGAACTAACGTACGAGGTGTCATCAGAAACGCTGATGCAAAAATTACCGGAATAACCCCTGCAGCATTTACTTTTAACGGTAAATGCGTTTGTTGAGAACCTGTTTGTTGATTGCGTCCAGTAACTCGTTTTGCATATTGAATTGGAATTTTACGTAGTGCTTGTTGCACATAGATAACTCCAACAACAACTGCTAGCAAAACTAAAGCAAGTAAACCAAGAATCACTAGATTGATAAATAACTTATCACCAGCACCCTCGATTTGCTGTGCATAGATTTGGTTAATGCCAGTCGGTAATGCCGCAACGATACCTGCGAAAATTACAACTGAAATACCATTTCCAACACCATGCGCAGTAATTTGGTCAGCAAGCCATACTAGGAATGCTGTACCCGCAGTTAATACAATTGAAATCGTAACATATGTTATAATCCCTTCTTCTTTAATCAAAGATCCACCATACATTCTATTAAAACCAAATGACATTGCGAATGATTGGATAAAGGCAAG
Source organism: Lysinibacillus sp. EB271-A1-10B (assembly GCF_058791335.1). Taxonomy (NCBI): domain Bacteria; kingdom Bacillati; phylum Bacillota; class Bacilli; order Caryophanales; family Bacillaceae; genus Lysinibacillus; species Lysinibacillus sp. EB271-A1-10B. Next base: position 123,818 of record NZ_JBYTDL010000011.1, on the reverse strand, counting down.
AATAATTGTAAAGTAACGAGTAAATTGTGCAAGTTTACGTCTTCCGACTTCACCTTGCTTTGCCCACTCAGCAAATTTCGGTACTACGTCCATTTGCAATAACTGAACAATAATTGAAGCAGTGATGTAAGGCATAATCCCCATCGCGAAGATTGAGAAGTTCTTTAAAGCACCACCGCCAAAAGTATTCAGGAAACCAACGAGGTTAAACTCATCAGTTGCCTTTAATACATTTGCGTCAACGTTTGGTACTGGTACGAACGTACCAATACGGAAAACGATTAACATTAAAAGAGTAAAAATGATTTTATTTCGTATATCTCGAACACGCATAAAGTTAGAGATCGTCTGAAACATTAAATCACCTCAGTAGTTCCGCCGGCATTTTCAATTGCTTCTTTAGCCGAAGCTGAGAATTTATGAGCTTTTACTGTAAGCTTTTTGTTAAGAGTTCCGTTTCCAAGAACTTTAATTCCAGCTTTTTCATTGCTCACTAAACCTGATTCAAGTAATAATGCAGTTGTTACTTCTGCACCATCTTCAAAACGGTTTAATGTGTCAAGATTAACGATCGCGTACTCTTTACGGTTAATGTTAGTAAAGCCGCGTTTCGGTAAACGACGGAATAAAGGGTTTTGACCACCTTCGAATCCTGGGCGTACACCGCCGCCAGAACGAGAGTTTTGACCTTTATGACCTCTACCTGCAGTTTTACCGTTACCAGAACCGATACCGCGACCTACGCGGTTACGTACTTTACGGGAACCTTCTGCTGGTTTTAACTCATGAAGTTTCATATTGGATGGCACCTCCTTGTTCGTTAATTAAAAATTAGTTTTCTTTTACAGTAACTAAGTGAGCTACTACATCAATCATACCGCGAGTAGCTGCATTATCAGCTTTCTCAACAGTTTGGTTTAATTTACGTAAACCTAGTGCTTCAATAGTTTTGCGTTGTGCTGGTTTAGAACCAATCACAGATTTTGTAAGGGTGATTTCTAATTTGTTAGCCATTATCTTTCCCCCCTTATCCTAATATTTCTTCCACTGATTTACCACGTAATTTAGCTACGTCCTCTACGCGTTTTAATTCAGTTAAACCTTGAATAGTTGCACGCACCATATTGATTGGTGTGTTAGTTCCAAGAGATTTTGAAAGAATATCAGTAATACCAGCAAGTTCTAGTACGGCACGTACTGGACCACCAGCGATAACCCCTGTACCAGGAGCAGCAGGTTTAATTAGGATTTCTCCTGCACCAAAGCGACCTTGCACTAAGTGTGGAGTTGTTCCACCTACGCGTGGCACTTCGATTAAGTTTTTCTTCGCATCTTCAACAGCTTTACGGATAGCATCTGGCACCTCTTGAGCTTTACCAGTACCGAATCCAACGTGACCGTTTTTATCGCCAACAACAACTAATGCTGTGAAGCGGAAGCGACGTCCACCTTTAACAACTTTAGCAACACGGTTAATAGTAACTACGCGTTCTTCAAGTTCTCCAAGTTTGTTTGCGTCAATTCGACTCATGAAATGTGTCCCTCCTTTTTATTAGAATTCTAAACCGTTCTCACGTGCAGCTTCAGCTAAAGCTTTAACACGTCCATGATATAAGTAACCACCACGGTCAAATACTACAGCAGTAATATTTTTTTCCGTAGCGCGTTTTGCGATTGTTTCACCGACTTTAGTTGCAGCATCAACATTGCTACCAGCAGCTTCAAAACCATTTTCTTGAGAAGATGCGCTAACAATTGTTACGCCTGCTACGTCATCGATAAGTTGAGCGTAGATGTTCTTGTTTGAACGGAATACGTTTAAGCGTGGACGCTCAGCAGTACCCGAAATTTTAGAACGTACGCGCGCATGACGTTTTTTACGAACCTGATTTTTATCTTGTTTCGTAATCACAAGGGTCACTCCTTTCTAATGCTTAGACAGCATTATTTACCTGTTTTACCTTCTTTACGACGAACATATTCGCCTTCATAACGGATACCTTTACCTTTGTAAGGCTCTGGTGGACGCACGTCACGGATGTTAGATGCAAGAGCACCAACACGTTCTTTGCTAATACCTTTAACGATGATCTTAGTGTTTGAAGGAACTTCAACTTCTAAACCATCTTCAGGTGTGAACTCAACTGGATGTGAATAACCTACGTTAAGAACAAGTTTTTTACCTTGTAATTGCGCACGGTAACCGACACCGATTAGTTCTAATGATTTTTCGAAACCTGCAGAAACACCAGTAATCATGTTCGCTAAAAGCGCACGTGTTGTACCGTGGTTTGTGCGGTGTTCTTTTGAGTCAGAAGGACGAGATACAGAAATCACGTTACCTTCTTGCTCAATTTTCATATCTTGGTGGAAAGAACGAACAAGTTCGCCTTTAGGACCTTTAACGGTAACTGTGTTGTCAGCTGCAACAGTAACAGTTACGTTAGCTGGTACCTCGATAATTTTTTTACCTACACGAGACATTTAGTTGCACCTCCATTCATTTATTGCTAATTACCAAACGTATGCTAGAACTTCGCCGCCAACTTGTTTAGCGCGAGCTTCTTTATCTGTTAATAGACCTTGTGAAGTTGACACTAAAGCGATACCAAGACCGTTCAGTACTTTAGGCACTTCATTTGTTTTAGCATATACTCGTAGACCAGGTTTAGAAATACGTTTTAAGCCAGTGATAACGCGTTCGTTATCTTTACCGTATTTTAAGAAGATACGGATAATACCTTGCTTGTTGTCTTCCACGTATTCTACGTCACGTACGAAACCTTCACGCTTTAAAATTTCAGCGATTTCTTTTTTCACGTTGGAAGCTGGTACTTCTAACTTCTCGTGACGAACCATGTTCGCATTACGAATGCGAGTAAGCATATCTGCAATCGGATCAGTCATTGTCATTACATTTACCTCCTTCCCAAATTAGGGGATTACCAGCTGGCTTTTTTCACGCCAGGAATTTGTCCCTTATATGCAAGTTCTCGGAAACAAATACGGCAAAGTTTAAATTTACGATATACAGAGTGTGGACGGCCACAGCGTTCACAACGTGTATATTCTTGCACTTTAAACTTTTGCTTACGTTGTTGTTTAACGATCATAGATTTTTTAGCCACGTTTTCGCCCTCCTTGTTTAATTACTTTTGGAACGGCATACCGAATTGTGTCAATAACTCGCGAGCTTCTTCATCAGAATTCGCTGTCGTTACGATCACGATGTCCATACCGCGTACTTTTGAAACTTTATCGTAATCGATTTCTGGGAAAATTAATTGCTCTTTAACACCTAAAGTGTAGTTACCGCGACCGTCGAATGCTTTTTTAGAAACACCACGGAAATCACGTACACGAGGTAGTGAAATTGAGATTAATTTGTCCAAGAATTCATACATACGCTCACCGCGTAATGTAACTTTAGCACCGATAGGCATACCTTCACGTAGACGGAAACCTGCGATCGATTTTTTCGCTTTAGTTACAACTGGTTTTTGACCAGTGATAATTGTTAATTCTTCTACAGCTGCATCTAATGCTTTTGAGTTTTGAACTGCATCACCAACACCCATGTTGATAACGATTTTGTCAACTTTCGGCAATTGCATAACTGATTTATATCCAAACTTGCTCATAAGAGCAGTTGAAACTTCATTTAAATATTTTTCTTTTAGGCGGCTCATTTGTGTACCTCCCTTCTTTTTATAGAAATTAGTCGATTACTGCACCTGATTTTTTTGCAACACGAACTTTTTTACCGTTTTCGATTTTATAACCTACACGAGTCGGCTCGCCAGATTTAGGATCGATTAGCATTACGTTCGAAACGTGAATTGCAGCCTCTTGGCTTACAATTCCACCTTGTGGATTCAATTGGTTAGGTTTTACGTGTTTTTTCACGATGTTCACACCTTCAACAAGAACGCGATCTTGTCTAGGGTAAGAAGCAAGGATAACGCCTTCTTTGCCTTTGTCCTTACCAGTGATCACCTTAACCTTGTCACCTTTTTTTACATGCATGCTGTCGCACCTCCTTGATTGGCACTATCATGAAATTAAAGAACTTCTGGAGCTAGAGAAACGATTTTCATGAAGTTGCTGTCACGTAATTCACGTGCAACAGGTCCGAAAATACGAGTTCCGCGTGGTGATTTATCATCACGAATAATTACACAAGCATTTTCATCAAATTTGATGTACGTACCATCTTTACGACGTACGCCTGATTTAGTACGAACGATAACAGCTTTAACAACGTCACCCTTCTTAACAACGCCACCTGGTGTTGCTTTCTTAACTGTACAAACAACGATATCACCGATGTTAGCAGTTTTACGGCCAGAGCCACCAAGGACTTTAATTGTAAGAACTTCACGTGCACCTGAGTTGTCAGCAACTTTCATACGACTTTCTTGTTGGATCACTTAGGTTACCTCCCTTCGGAAATTGGTTGTTCCGAAATAGTGTTATTAAATAATAACCGCTTTTTCTACAACTTCAACTAGACGGAAACGTTTAGTAGCTGATAGCGGGCGAGTTTCCATGATACGTACGATATCACCGATTTTCGCTGTGTTTAACTCATCATGAGCTTTAAACTTTTTAGAGTATTTTACACGTTTACCATAAAGCTTGTGCTTTTTGTGAGTTTCAACTAAAACAGAAATAGTTTTGTCCATTTTATCTGAAACAACGCGGCCCGTGTAAACTTTGCGTTGATTACGCTCAGTCATACTTGAAAACCTCCTTTATCAGTTATTTGCACTGATTTCTCTTTCACGAATAACAGTTTTCATACGCGCGATTGCTTTACGCACTTCACGAATACGAGCTGTGTTTTCTAATTGACCAGTCGCCAATTGGAAGCGAAGGTTGAAAAGCTCTTCTTTCAGTGATTTCACTTTCAATTCTAATTCAGAAGTGGCAAGGTCACGGATTTCATTAGCTTTCATTAGATTCACCACCAGTTTCTTGACGTTTTACGATCTTACATTTAACAGGAAGCTTATGTGATGCTAAACGAAGTGCTTCACGTGCTATCTCTTCAGATACACCAGCGATTTCGAACATTACTTTTCCTGGTTTTACTACTGCAACCCAACCTTCAGGAGAACCTTTACCAGAACCCATGCGGACTTCTAGAGGTTTTTTAGTGTAAGGTTTGTGTGGGAAGATTTTAATCCAAACTTTACCGCCACGTTTCATGTAACGAGTCATCGCGATACGTGCAGATTCGATTTGACGGTTAGTAATCCAGCTAGCTGTTTGAGCTTGTAAGCCCCATTCGCCGAAAGATACTTCTTTACCGCCTTTCGCTTCGCCACGCATGTTTCCGCGGTGTTCACGACGGTATTTTACGCGTTTAGGCAATAACATATTATTTGCCTCCTTCCACAGATTTCTTCGTAGGAAGAACTTCACCACGGTAGATCCATACTTTAACGCCTAATTTACCGTAAGTAGTGTCAGCTTCTGCGTGTGCATAGTCGATGTCAGCACGTAGAGTATGAAGTGGAACAGTTCCTTCACTATAGTGTTCAGCACGCGCGATATCAGCGCCACCTAAACGACCAGATACTTGTGTTTTAATTCCTTTTGCACCAGCACGAATTGTGCGTTGGATCGCTTGCTTTTGCGCACGACGGAATGATACACGGTTTTCTAATTGACGAGCGATGTTTTCAGCTACTAGACGAGCGTCAAGATCAGCACGTTTAATTTCGATAATGTTGATGTGTACACGTTTACCAGTTAAATCGCTAAGGTATTTACGAAGATTCTCAACTTCAGAACCACCTTTACCGATTACCATACCTGGTTTCGCAGTGTGAATTGTAATGTTTACACGGTTTGCAGCGCGTTCGATTTCTACTTTAGAAACAGAAGCGTCTTTAAGAGCCGTTTCAATATATTTACGCACTTTGATGTCTTCGTGAAGTAGAGTTGCATAGTCTTTTTCAGCGTACCATTTTGACTCCCAGTCACGAATAATACCAACGCGCAGTCCTATTGGATGTACTTTTTGACCCACGGATTAACCCTCCTTCTTCTCAGATACCACTAGAGTGATGTGGCTTGTGCGTTTGTTAATTGCGCTTGCACGTCCTTGTGCACGTGGACGGAAACGTTTTAATGTTGGACCTTCATCAACGAATACTTCAGAAACTACTAAAGAGTTGATGTCAAGATCGTAGTTATGCTCAGCGTTAGCAACTGCAGATTTTAATACTTTTTCAACGACTGGAGACGCCGCTTTTGGAGTATGACGTAAAATTGCAACTGCCTCACCAACTTGCTTGCCTCGGATTAAGTCTACAACTAGACGGACTTTACGAGGAGCAATGCGAACAGTACGAGCGATAGCTTTAGCTTGTGTCATTAGGATTTACCTCCTCTCAAAATTAGCGTCTTGTTTTCTTGTCGTCTGCACCGTGACCTTTGTAAGCACGTGTTGGTGCGAATTCACCAAGTTTGTGGCCTACCATATCTTCTGTTACGTATACAGGAACGTGTTTACGTCCATCATAAACAGCAATCGTTAAACCGATAAAAGTCGGGAAAATTGTAGAACGGCGAGACCAAGTTTTGATAACTTGTTTTTTCTCAGAAGCCTCTTGCGCTTCCACTTTTTTCATTAAGTGGTCATCAACAAAAGGTCCTTTTTTCAAGCTGCGACCCATGTAGGAACCTCCCTCCGTGATTCCACCACGGCTCTCACATAGAACCGTAGTTTAACCACTTTATTTTTTACGACTACGGATGATGAATTTATCCGTTTTGTTTTTCTTCTTGCGAGTTTTGTAACCAAGTGCTGGTTTACCCCAAGGAGTCATTGGTGATTTACGTCCGATTGGAGAACGTCCTTCACCACCGCCGTGTGGGTGATCGTTAGGGTTCATTACAGAACCACGAACTGTTGGGCGTTTACCTAACCAACGGCTACGACCTGCTTTACCGATGTGTACTAGTTCGTGTTGTTCGTTACCAACTTGACCGATTGTAGCGCGGCAAGTAGCTAACACTAAACGTACTTCACCAGATTGTAGACGAACGATTACGTATTTGTCTTCACGACCAAGTACTTGTGCAGAAGTACCAGCAGAACGTACTAATTGTCCACCTTTACCAGGTTTTAACTCGATGTTATGGATTGTAGTACCCATTGGAATGTTTGCTAATGGTAATGTATTACCTACTTTAATATCAGCATCTGGACCAGATACGATTGTTTGACCAACCTCTAGACCTTTTGGTGCTAAGATGTAAGCTTTTGCTCCATCAGCGTAGTTGATTAATGCGATATTCGCAGAACGGTTTGGATCATATTCAATAGTAGCAACTTTAGCCGGAATGCCATCTTTTACACGTTTGAAATCGATAACACGGTATTGCTTCTTATGTCCACCGCCATGATGACGAACAGTGATTTTACCTTGGTTGTTACGACCAGCTTTGCGTTTAGTTGGTTCAAGCAATGATTTCTCAGGCTTGTTAGTTGTAATTTCCGCAAAGTCTAAAGACGTCATATTACGACGACCATTAGAGGTAGGTTTATACTTTTTAATCGCCATTGTGTTTCCCTCCTTCTTGATTGTTCAAATCATAAATCCATAAAGGATTACATTTCGAATAATTCGATTTCTTTGCTATCAGTAGTTAATTTAACAATCGCTTTACGACGTTTGTTAGTGTAACCACCGTAGCGGCCAACGCGTTTGAATTTACCTTTGTAGTTAAGAACGTTTACTTTCTCAACTTTCACACCAAAGATTTCTTCTACAGCGTCTTTTACTTGAGTTTTGTTAGCGCGAGTGTCTACTTCGAAAGTATACTTTTTCTCTGCCATAAGTTCTGAAGAACGCTCAGTAATGACTGGACGTTTTAAAATATCACGTGCTTCCATTATCCAAGCACCTCCTCAACTTTTTCTACTGCAGACTTTGTGAATACAACTTTATCGTGACCTAATAGATCAAGAACGTTGATTCCGTTTGCAGTTAAAACTGTTACACCAGGGATGTTACGAGCAGATAATGCTACGTTTTCATCTAGGTCAGCAGTTACGAATAAAGATTTTTTCTCTAAAGAAAGATCTTTAAGGATTTTTGTGAATTCTTTTGTTTTTGGTGCTGCTAGTGAAAGAGCATCAAGAACTAAGAAGTTCTGTTCTACTACTTTAGCTGATAAAGCAGATTTAAGAGCTAAGCGACGAACTTTTTTCGGTAATTTATAAGAATAGCTACGTGGAGTTGGGCCGAATACGACACCACCACCGCGCCATTGTGGAGAACGGATAGAACCTTGACGAGCACGACCAGTTCCTTTTTGACGCCATGGTTTACGACCACCACCAGCAACTTCAGAACGGTTTTTAACCTTGTGATTACCTTGACGTAGAGAAGCACGTTGTGCAACTACAGCGTCGAATAATACTGCTTCATTTGGTTCGATTCCGAAGATCGCATCGTTTAATTCGATTTCACCAACTGAAGCACCTGTTTGACTAAGTACAGATACTTTTGTCATTCCTGTTTCCTCCTTTCCTTAGGTGATTACTTAGCTTTAATTGCAGTTTTAACTGTAACTAGAGCTTTTTTAGAACCAGGAACATTACCTTTAACAAGTAGTAAGTTACGTTCCGCATCAACTTTCACGACTTCTAAGTTTTGGATTGTAACTACTGTGCCACCCATTTGACCAGGTAATTTCTTTTGTTTGAATACGCGGTTCGGAGCAACTGGACCCATTGAACCAGGACGACGGTGGTAACGAGAACCGTGGGCCATAGGACCACGAGATTGACCATGGCGTTTAATTACACCTTGGAAACCTTTACCTTTAGTAACACCTGTTACATCAATTACATCGCCTTCTGCGAAAATTTCTACTTTGACTTCTTGACCAACTTCGTATTCTTCAACGTTCACGTTGCGGAATTCACGAATGAAGCGCTTAGGAGCAGTGTTCGCTTTTGCTACGTGACCTTGTTCTGGTTTGTTAGAAAGCTTAACGCGCTTGTCTTCGAAACCAACTTGGATAGCTTCGTAGCCATCTGTATCAGCAGTTTTCTTTTGAAGAACTACGTTTGGAGTAGCTTCGATAACTGTTACCGGGATTAAATCGCCGTTTTCAGCAAAAACTTGTGTCATACCAATTTTTCTACCTAAGATTCCTTTAGCCATTTGTCACACCTCCTGTAAGTTTTGAATAGTTATATTTTTACCATTAAAGTTTGATTTCGATATCAACGCCAGATGGTAAATCAAGTTTCATTAACGCGTCAACAGTTTGTGGTGTTGGGTTAACGATATCGATCAGACGTTTATGCGTACGCATTTCGAATTGTTCACGAGAATCTTTGTACTTGTGAACGGCACGAAGAATCGTGTACACAGACTTCTCAGTTGGAAGTGGAATCGGACCTGATACACTTGCACCTGAACGTTTTGCAGTTTCCACAATTTTCTCAGCAGACTGATCTAAAATACGGTGATCATACGCTTTTAAACGAATACGAATCTTTTGTTTTGCCATTATTTTCCCTCCTTCTCGCCTATTTTCTAGACATTCTCCACGAAAATTTTCCGTCACACCGCCATGGCAAAGCGGCCGGGTGTGTCGGCAACCTCTCGTTTCATCGCAGTCAAAGACCAACATTCAACATTATACCCAATAAAAAAAGAATAAGCAAGTCTTTTCGCTAAATTCTTTTAAATGTTGTTGATATTCTTACTACTAATATTTCTCGTTCCTCTAAACCGTTTACTAGTATATAAAATTCTCATGCACTTTGCAACACATAAGGTTGTTATATCAACGTTTTCGAATATTTCAAACAATAACAAACTGCAAGAACTAGTTTGTAAAGGACTGGTGAACTCAATTTGAAGATGATGCACTTAGTTATGACGGCATTAACAATCTATAATCTCATAAAGACAAAAAAAGCAGCCTCTAATAGTTAGAAGCCGCTCTTTCTATTACTTATAAGAAAAATACACATGCAACCCAGCCAAATATAATAAGTGGGATGTTTATAAAAATAAACGTTGGCACACATGTATCCCAAATGTGATTATGCTGTCCATCTACATTTAAACCTGCAGTTGGTCCAAGAGTAGAATCTGAAGCAGGAGAGCCTGCATCACCTAAAGCACCTGCTGTACCTATAAGACAGATAATCGCCAAAGGACTCATTCCTAACCCTTGTGCGAGAGGCACAAATAAGGTTGCAATAATAGGTACTGTCGCAAAGGATGAACCAATCCCCATCGTCACTATTAAACCGATGACCAACATTATCAATATAGCTAGACTCTTATTGCCTTGGAGAATTGATAGCGAGTTTGCGATTAAGCTATCTACATGACCCGTGGCGTTAATAACAGATGCAAAACCATTTGCAGCGATCATCACAAAACCGATAAAGGCCATCATCTTCATTCCCTCAGAAAGAATCTCATCTGCCTCTCTCCATTTAAGTGCACCAGTAAAATACATCATCATAATTCCTGCAAAGGCGCCTACAATCATCGAATCAGTATAAATTTGTGCACATAGAGAGACAATTAAAGCCACAGTCGTAGAAAAAATAACGAACTTACTGACCTGAACGTTTAAAGACTCTGTATCAACATCTTTATTTTGATATTGTCTAGGTTTTCGATATACGAAAAAGGCTACACATAATCCAATTAACATCCCCAGAACGGGTATAGCCATCGCTACTGGTACATCACGTGAAGATGCCTCCATACCTGCCTTGGTAACTTGAGTAGAAACGATATCTTGGAAAATAGCTCCGAAGCCAGCAGGTACGAAGCTATACGTTCCTATTAAACCAACAGCAATTAATGTAGCAATCACTCGTCGGTCTACTTCTAACATATTTAATACCCTTAAAATCGGAGGGATCAATAACGGGATAAAGGCTATATGAATTGGAATTAAGTTTTGCGAGAAAATAGACATCATAAAGATCAGTAGGAAAATTAAAACCTTTACTAAACCTTTTCGATTACTTGTACCATTTTTATTTAATATGTTTAAAATCCCTGCAATCATTAATTCAGGAATTCCTGTTTTTGAAATGGCAATAGCGAAACCACCAAGCAACCCATAACTTAAAGCAATCGTTGCGCCTGCTCCTAATCCTTCTGTAAATGATTGTACAGTTGCTTCAATACCCATGCCGCTTGTTAGACCTCCTGCGAAGGCGCCCAACACAAGAGAAAGAACAACATTGATACGGAGCAAGCTTAATATTAACATGACAGCCACGGCCACAATTACTGCGTTCATTTTAACACTTCACTTTCGTACACTAGATTACTAATATACTAAACTTTAATCGTCTAATACTTGAAAGTCAAGTTGTTTTTATACCCTGGAAAAATCCCCTAGATTCAAACAACAAAAAAACAGTATGACCTTAACTAATCATACTGCTTTTAGACTTCTTCCTATTTATAACGATCCACGAATGACTTTTTTATAATAACCAACAGAAAGTACAGCGAAGATAGCATATAACGCTATATAGCAGCTCATAGCAATCCACAATGGTGCGGTTAACTCTGAACCGAATAAAAACCATCCTGACTTAACAGCAAAGTAACTATGAAGTAGCCCTATTATTAATGGAACACCAAAATTAAAGGCTTGTTTCATATAAATACCTTTCATAATATCTTTTTCAGCGAAGCCAATTTTTCTTAATATCGTATAAGAGCCTCGCTCCTCTTCAGCCTCAGACATTTGCTTAAAGTATAAAATACTACCTGTTGTCATTAAAAATGCTAATCCTAAAAATGCTGCGGTAAATATTGTAATTCCTAATGATTCAATATTCCCCTTACGTTCTTCTTCATAGGATTGTATAAGGTTTGGATAATTTTCTTCATTTAATTGTATATATAACTTCTCTGCTTGAGCTAAATCACTTTTATTCTTTATCTTAATAGAAGTTTGTTTGTGCCATTCAGAAGCGCTTGAATAAGTAGCTAGTTTTTCAAACAATGCATCTGAAACTACAAAAATCGGTCCCCCAGGCCCAGCAGTCACAGTACCACTTATAATACTTTCATGTTGAACATCTTTGACATGAAGCGTTTCTTCTTTAGGTACCTCTGGACCTCCAGGAGTGACAACAACATCACGATCCTTTTCAAGTGGAAACATCTCTGCCATATAACCACCATAGTTTGTTAATATAACATCATTATCCGAAACGGAAGCTTCAGGAACTATTTGTTGATAATCAGAAAGTGGGATTGTATAAATGATTCCTTCTAAACCAAAAAGGGGATTATCTTTATTTTGCTGTTCTTTCGATAATAGCTGTGAAAAGGAAGCTGAAACACTCTGCAATCGGAAATCGCTTTTATCAAAAGCAATATGATTGTCCTCTAGCTTCTTTAAAAATTCCTGGTCCTTATCTTCAAGTAAAACGTAATCACCAGGTACTCGGCTATATGCCGACGATTCTGATGAATAATACGAAATATACGCTAAAGTTGTAACCCCAAGTGAAACACCTGTTAAAACCGTAATAAGCGTTAAGGATTTCGCATTACCCTTCATACGATGCATAATCGGTGTTAATGCTAATACATCACGCACAGTTAAATGTCCATTTTTCTTAAGACGAATTGAATTCATAATAAATGCTACAGAGAAACGGAAAACAAGGAACGTCCCACCTATGGTAGTTGCTAAAATAATAATCATATTAAGTGTTAAATTACCCTGAGAGTTAATATCAAAGAGCTTCGTTGATGCATAGTAGCCATATGCAATAAATACAAGTCCCAAAAAGCCAATAACCATTTGTAATGGGCTGAAACGTTTTACGCGCTCATCGGCTTGCTTAGAAGCACTGAATAATGATAGTAATGATACACGGTAAATCATCAAAGCCATTTGCACAAGTACGATGACTAGTAGAATGGCAAATACTGAGATAGACTGCTGTAATGCCTCTGTACTAAATGTCATCGTCACAAGTGCCTCTTTTTCGAGTACGCGCAGTAAAACCATTGCAAATAAGCGTGAACTAAAGAACCCTGCAAGTATACCTAAAACGACCGCGCCTACAAATAATAAGATACTTTCTACCGCTAATAAACGTACGATAAGCCCCTTTGTCATCCCTATTAGCTGATACAAGCCTATCTCCTTACTACGACGCTTCATAAATAGATGGTTGGCATATAGGACGAAAAATAAGACAATAAAGTACAGCATATAGGTTGCTGCTTTAAAACCCGCTGTGGCCGTACCGCTCTTCTCTACTGTAGCGAGCACTTCAGCATTATTTTGCAATGTCACAAAAGAAAAATATAAAGTCACACTAAAAATAAGTGCGAAAAAATATAAATAATAATGCTTCATATTTTTCTTCATACTGCGCAATACGAGTTTACTAAGACTCATAGCCGTCACCGCCTAGCACACTTTGCGTATGCATGATTTCTTGGAAAAATGCCTGTCTCGTTTTATCTCCTTTATATAGCTCACTATAAATAAGTCCGTCCTTTAAAAATAAAACACGTGTACAAAAACTTGCTGCTACCGCATCATGCGTAACCATCATAATTGTTGCTTTTTTTGACTCATTAATACTTTGTAGATTTTTCAAAAGTGCAGTAGCTGATTTAGAGTCAAGTGCGCCTGTAGGTTCATCAGCAAATACAAGTGAAGGATTTGTAATTAGTGCCCGAGCTGCCGATGTACGTTGCTTTTGACCACCTGATATTTCATTTGGATATTTGTTTAAAATCTCAGCAATACCTAATAAATGTGTAAGCTCCTTTACACGACTCTCTGCAACAGCCTTTGGTAGTCTGCCAATAGCTAATGGTAGTAGAATATTCTCTTTCACCGTTAGTGTATCTAATAAATTATAATCTTGGAATATGAACCCCAATTGTTCACGACGGAAATTAGCTAACTCCTTCTCCTTCATACCACGTAAGTTTTGACCATTTATTTCAATAACACCTTCTGTAGCAAAGTCGATTGAACACAAAACATTTAAGAGTGTTGTCTTCCCAGATCCTGAAGGTCCCATAATGCCAACAAATTCACCTTGATTTACTTCTACATCAATACCCTTTAACACTTCTTGGGCTGTTGATTTTTTACCATATACTTTTTTTACTTTACGACCAATTAAAACCGCCACTTGTAAACGCCCCTTTCTATAGTTCAAGTGTACCCTGTCTACGTCGGCAATTCGTGTGTTTTACATGACAATATAAAAAGGTAGGTGACAATTTCGTCATCTACCTGTTAGTTTGACATATTCATTTTGTAATGGAAAACGTAATGTAAATATCGAGCCTTCACCTACACTAGATTGGACGGTAATACGGACGCCAATTTTCTGTGCCACATTATGTGCTAAGTATAGACCCATACCTGTAGATTGTGCAGACTCCCTTCCGGCTGTTCCAGTGTACGATTTATTAAATATTCGTGGTAGATCCTCCTGACGAATACCAATACCTGCATCTTTTATATGTAATAGTGTTGCCCCAGTAGCATCTACTTCAGTAAATATCAATACCTCTGAATTTGCGGGACTATATTTAATCGCATTGGACAGAATTTGTCGGATGATAAAGGCTAGCCATTTGCCGTCCGTCGTCACTGTATCTGTTAACTCTTCCACATCAAAACCAATACCTTTTTCTATACACCATGCCTGCATAGCTCTTATTTCTTTATAGACAACGGTTTTTAGTTCAATGTCCATCATATAATTATCTTTTTCAATAGAAGCTAATCGTGTTTGGTGTAGCTGCTGATCAACCAATAAATGCAGTCTTAGCCATTCTGTCTCTAATTTACGACGTAATGTCAAATCTTCTACGCGATCCAGCATTAAATTAACTGCAGTTAAAGGTGCCTTTACTTCATGAACCCATGCTAGAAGTTCATCCGAATATTCCTGCAGCTGTACCTTTGCTTGATTTAACTCTGTGTTCTTACCGTAGAGAACTTCTTCAATTTTCGTAAAGTATGCCGTTTGAAAAGGCGATAACACTAAATTTTTGCTATGCACGTCATCAAATTGGTTTTCAACATTTCCTAGGAAATTTTTCAGCCGCCCTACTTCTACTACGTATCGCCAAAAAAGAAAGATCATAAAGCTAATAAGCATGCTAATGTTAATATACAAAATCGAGATTCCCACTAATCCAACGTCTAAAGAAAATAAAACATTGATCAAAACGATGATAAAAACAAAAAAGCCTATCCATGCGAGGCGTTCTCTTAAAAATAAAATGAGCATTGTCCATCACGTCCCTTGTGTTAAAGCCATATAACCTAGTCCCTTTTTAGTTAAAATCACTTCTTGTAACCCTATTTCCTCAAGCTTAGTACGTAATCGATTAACATTTACCGATAATGTATTATCATTGACAAAGCGTTCATCGTCCCATAACTTTCTCATTAAATCATCTCTAGAAACAATTTGATCGACCTTCTCCACTAATACACGTAAAATAAAGAGCTCATTTTTAGTTAATGAAGCAAGCTTACCCTCATACATAATTTCACTGCGCGCATAGTCAATAACTGCACCATTAAACCGTGTAACATCCATTGATTCTTCTATATAATCATATGTACGACGTAAAACGGCTTGTACCTTTGCAAGTAATACCTCCATATGGAACGGCTTTTGTACAAAATCATCTGCACCCATTTGCATTGCCATAACCATATCCATTGGATGGTCTCGTGAAGATAGAAAGAGAATGGGCACCTTTGAAATATGACGTAATTCACGACACCAATGAAAGCCATCATAGGCAGGTAGCTGAATGTCTATCAATACAAGCTGGGGTTTTTCCTCAATAAAATCGTCCATTACCTTTTGAAAATCTTTAGCACCTACAACTTGAAGAGACCACTGTGCAAAACGTGTCTGGATCATTTCGAAAATGGATGGATCGTCTTCTATCAACAATATTTTCATCTCCACTTGCAAACCCTCCTTCCAAGAAATGTTTATTATGTATATTGAAAGGGATGCGATTCTACACTCTACAGGCTGTATTAGATTTTATCCCCAGCAATTTCGTAGATAAAAGATTTTCTTCCCACTTTATCATGCTGAAATTCTTATGCTCTTTGGCATTTCAGCCAGTATGTATACATAAGATAATCTAATTAAAATAAAATTATCAAATGTTTTTAACTTATTTTAACATAAAAAACCAATCTGTAAGCGTCCCTACAGATTGGTTTTGAAAATAAGCTAAATGCTTAAATTATTTTTGGATAGAAGCAACTACGCCAGCGCCTACAGTACGGCCACCCTCACGGATAGAGAATTTAGTACCTTCTTCAAGAGCGATTGGAGCGATAAGTTCTACTGTCATTTCGATGTTATCGCCAGGCATTACCATTTCAACGCCTTCTGGTAAGTTACAGATACCTGTTACGTCAGTTGTACGGAAGTAGAACTGAGGACGGTAGTTAGTGAAGAATGGAGTATGACGGCCACCCTCTTCTTTTGATAAAACATAAACTTCAGCTTTGAAGCTTGTGTGTGGAGTGATTGAACCTGGTTTAGATAATACTTGACCACGTTGGATATCTTCACGAGCTACACCACGAAGTAAAGCACCGATGTTGTCACCAGCTTCAGCATAGTCTAATAATTTACGGAACATTTCTACACCAGTTACAGTTGTAGATTTAGCTTCTTCAGTAATACCTACGATTTCAACTACGTCACCAACTTTAACTTGACCACGTTCAACACGGCCAGTTGCAACTGTACCACGACCAGTGATAGAGAATACGTCCTCTACTGGCATCATGAATGGTTTGTCAGTTTGACGTTCTGGAGTTGGGATGTAAGAATCTACAGCGTCCATTAATTCAACGATTTTTTCTTCCCATTCTGCTTCGCCTTCAAGAGCTTTAAGAGCAGAACCTTTGATTACTGGAAGATCGTCACCTGGGAAGTCATATTCAGATAGTAGGTCACGGATTTCCATTTCTACTAATTCTAATAATTCTTCGTCGTCTACCATATCACATTTGTTCATGAATACTACTAAGTATGGAACACCTACTTGACGAGATAAAAGGATGTGTTCACGAGTTTGTGGCATTGGGCCGTCAGCAGCAGATACTACTAAGATACCGCCGTCCATTTGTGCAGCACCAGTGATCATGTTTTTAACATAGTCAGCGTGTCCTGGGCAGTCAACGTGTGCATAGTGACGAGTATCAGTTTCGTATTCTACGTGAGAAGTATTGATTGTGATACCACGTTCTTTTTCTTCTGGAGCGTTATCGATATCAGCGTATGATTTAGCTTCTCCACCCATTTTTTTAGAAAGAACTGTTGCGATAGCAGCAGTTAAAGTAGTTTTACCATGGTCAACGTGTCCGATTGTACCAATGTTAGCATGCGTTTTTGAACGGTCGAATTTTTCTTTAGCCATTAGAGATTGCCTCCTCAAAATTATATGTTTATATTTTTTAAAAATTTATAGAATGATTGCTGATGGCGAACGGGCCCATCCGCCATCCCACAATCATAGCTTACAAATTAGTTATACTTTATGCAAGATGAAAATTCAATTATTCACCTTTATTTTTTTTAACGATTTCAGCAGCGATCGATTTTGGAACTTCTTCATAATGATCGAATGTCATTGAGAATACCCCACGACCTTGTGTTGCTGAACGAAGAGTTGTTGCATATCCAAACATTTCCGATAAAGGAACCATTGCACGAACAACTTGTGAGTTACCGCGAGCTTCCATACCCTCAACGCGTCCGCGACGAGAAGTAATGTTACCCATGATATCACCAAGGTATTCTTCTGGAATTACAACTTCTACTTTCATCATTGGTTCTAAGATAACCGCGTCACATTGTTTAGCAGCTTCTTTAAGAGCCATAGATGCAGCAATTTTGAACGCCATCTCATTCGAGTCAACGTCATGGTAAGAACCGAATACTAATTTCGCTTTAATGTCGATAAGTGGGTAACCAGCTACTACACCGCGGTCAAGAGAGTCACGAAGACCAGCTTCTACAGCAGGAATGTATTCACGAGGTACTACACCACCAACGATAGCGTTTTCGAATTCGAAGCCTTTACCTTCTTCATTTGGAGAGAACTCAATCGTTACGTCACCATATTGTCCACGACCACCAGATTGGCGAGTGAATTTACCTTGAACTTTTGCAGAGCTACGGAATGTTTCACGGTAAGATACCATTGGAGCACCTACGTTAGCTTCTACTTTAAATTCACGGCGCATACGGTCAACTAAGATATCAAGGTGAAGCTCACCCATACCTGAGATGATTGTTTGACCAGTTTCTGTGTCAGTGTGAGCACGGAAAGTTGGATCCTCTTCTTGAAGTTTTTGTAAAGCTTGACCCATTTTATCTTGGTCAGCTTTTGATTTTGGTTCTACAGAAAGAGAAATTACTGGCTCAGGGAATTCCATTGATTCAAGAATAACTAGGTTTTTCTCGTCACATAGAGTATCACCAGTAGTAGTATCTTTAAGACCTACTGCTGCTGCGATGTCCCCAGCGAATACTTTAGATATCTCTTCACGAGAGTTTGCGTGCATTTGTAGGATACGACCTACACGCTCACGTTTACCTTTAGAAGAGTTTTGTACGTATGAGCCTGATTCTAATGTTCCAGAGTACACACGGAAGAAAGTTAATTTACCTACGAATGGGTCAGTCATAACTTTGAATGCAAGAGCTGAGAATGGCTCTTCATCTGAAGAATGACGTTCTAATTCTTCGTCGCCATCAACATCAGTACCTTTGATTGCTGGTACATCTAATGGAGATGGTAAGTAATCGATAACTGCATCTAACATTGGGCGTACGCCTTTGTGTTTGAATGCTGTACCACAGATTACTGGGTAGAATTCTACTGCGATCGTAGCACGACGGATAGCCGCTTTAAGTTCAGCAACAGAAATTTCTTCGCCTTCTAAATATTTTTCCATGATTTCTTCATCAACACTTGCAACAGCATCGATTAATTTTTCACGGTATTCTTCAGCTTGTGCGCGGTGTTCTTCAGGGATTTCACCTTCAGTCACTGCTGTACCTTTTTCGTCACCATAGAAAGTAGCTTTCATTTCAACTAAGTCAATGATTGCTGAGAACTGATCTTCAGCGCCGATAGGTAATTGGATAGGGTGAGCGTTTGCTTGTAAACGTTCGTGTAGAGTTCCTACAGAATATAGGAAGTCTGCACCTGTTTTATCCATTTTGTTAATGAACACGATACGTGGAACGCCGTAAGTTGTAGCTTGACGCCATACTGTTTCAGTTTGAGGCTCAACACCAGATTGAGCATCAAGAACTGTTACAGCACCATCAAGTACGCGTAGTGAACGTTCAACTTCTACAGTGAAGTCTACGTGTCCAGGAGTATCGATGATGTTTACACGGTGGCCGTTCCATTGAGCTGTTGTTGCAGCAGAAGTGATTGTAATACCACGTTCTTGCTCTTGCTCCATCCAGTCCATTTGAGAAGCGCCTTCATGAGTTTCACCAATTTTGTGAATCTTACCTGTGTAATAAAGGATACGCTCAGTTGTTGTTGTTTTACCAGCATCAATGTGAGCCATGATCCCAATATTACGTGTATTCTCTAGGGAGAATTCGCGTTTCATAGGTATTTCTCCTTCCATATTGGGCGTATGCGGTTTAGATATTGATTACCAACGGTAGTGAGCGAATGCTTTGTTCGCTTCTGCCATTTTGTGCATATCTTCACGTTTTTTAACTGATGCACCTGTGTTGTTAGAAGCATCAAGGATTTCGTTAGCTAAACGCTCTTCCATAGTTTTTTCACCACGAAGACGAGCGTAGTTAACTAGGTAACGAAGACCTAAAGTTGTACGACGTTCTGGACGTACTTCTACTGGTACTTGATAGTTAGAACCACCAACACGGCGAGCACGAACTTCAAGAACTGGCATTACGTTGTTTAGAGCAGCTTCGAATACTTCAATTGGATTTTCACCAGAACGTTCTTTAACGATATCGAACGCACCGTATAAAATCTTTTGAGAAGTACCTCTTTTACCATCAACCATCATTTTATTAATTAAACGAGTTACTAGTTTTGAACTATAAATTGGATCTGGTAACACGTCACGTTTGGAAACAGGACCTTTACGAGGCATGTGTTTTCCTCCTTTCGAATAGTTATCGATTTATTTTATAAGAATTATTTTGTCATAGTTGACTGGCAAATTCCCAATCTGCTAGCAAGATTAAAAATTTGCGACAACTATTTTAAAGTTCATTATTAAGCAACGCTTAATAATGTTAAATTATTTTTTTTCTTTAGGGCGTTTTGTTCCGTATTTAGAACGTGATTGTAAACGACCGTTTACACCAGCTGTATCAAGAGCACCACGTACGATATGGTAACGAACACCCGCTAAGTCTTTTACGCGTCCGCCACGGATAAGAACAACACTGTGCTCTTGTAAGTTGTGGCCTTCACCTGGGATATAAGCAGTTACCTCGATTTGGTTAGTTAAACGTACACGAGCGTATTTACGTAACGCTGAGTTTGGTTTACGAGGTGTCATTGTACCTACACGAGTACAAACTCCGCGTTTTTGTGGAGATTTAACGTCAGTTAAAGATTTTTTAAATGAGTTATATCCTTTGTTTAACGCTGGTGATTTTGATTTCGTGCTTTTAGATTGACGAGGCTTACGTACTAATTGGTTAATTGTAGGCATCGATTTTTCCTCCCTTCATTTATTCCTTGTTAATACCACACATCCAGGTGGTTCATTTTTTGGGTAAAAACAAAGTCTTTGTGTTTAATACACAAAAACTACTCTACAGTAATCGCAACTACTGCAGCTCCAACATGGATTCCACAGGCCTTGCCCAGTTTCTTTTTCGACTCAACAAGAGTAACTGGTATACCGATTTCTCTCGCGAAAGATATGGCCGAATCGGTTACCCAATTGTCTGCATCAAGTGCCACAAAAAGTTCTTTCACTGAACCGGCTCGCATTGCTTTTACTGTTTGCTTTGTACCTATGATTGTTTGACTATCCCTTACTCTATCATAAGACATTTTCATATCCTCCGAAGTACAGACAGTTAACTATCAACCTTCAATATATTATCATTACCAATTTCGACTGTCAACTCATATCTTTAAAAAGTCCGAAGAGATGATAAAAATACATCTCCTCGGCACTTATTTTAATGATTATTCAGCAGAAATTAGGTTTTCTGTCTCAAGCTCATCTTTTTCAATACGGATTTGACGGTAACGTTGCATACCAGTACCTGCAGGAACAAGTTTACCGATAATTACGTTTTCCTTCAGACCAAGAAGTTCATCACGTTTACCTTTAATAGCAGCATCCGTTAACACACGAGTTGTTTCTTGGAATGATGCAGCAGATAAGAATGATTCTGTTTCAAGAGACGCTTTTGTAATACCAAGGATCACAGGACGACAAGTTGCAGGGTTTTTGCCATTCATAACAGCATCTACGTTTGCCTCTGAGAATTGGTGAATATCTAGTAATGAACCTGGTAATAATTCTGTATCTCCAGCTTCAATTACACGTACTTTACGAAGCATTTGGCGAACCATTACCTCGATATGTTTATCACCGATTTCTACCCCTTGCATACGGTATACTTTTTGTACTTCTTTTAACAGGTATACTTGAACTGTTGAAACGTCTTTAACTTTTAACAATTGTTTTGGATCGATAGAACCTTCTGTTAATACTTGACCACGTTCTACAAAGTCGCCTTCTTGTACTTTCAGACGAGCATTGTAAGGTGCTGCGTATTTACGTGTTTCTACTTCACCTTCAATTGTAATCTCTTTTAGACCTTCACGAATTTCAGTGATGTCTGAAACAGTACCTGCGATATCAGAAATAACTGATTGACCTTTAGGATTACGTGCTTCGAAAATCTCTTGGATACGTGGAAGACCTTGTGTAATATCATCCCCGGCAACCCCACCTGTATGGAATGTACGCATTGTTAACTGTGTACCTGGTTCACCGATTGATTGAGCCGCAATAATACCAACTGCTTCTCCAACTTCAACCTCTTCACCTGTTGCTAAGTTCATGCCGTAACATTTTTTACATACGCCATGTTTTGTATTACATGTAAACGCAGAACGGATTGTAACTTCTTCGATACCTAGCTCTATAATGTTACGAGCGATATCTTGGTCGATTAAACCGTCTTTTTCTAAAATTACATCGCCCGTTTCTGGATGATGGATTGTTTTCTTCGTATGACGACCGATAATACGTTCATCTAACGCTTCAATTAGCTCTGTGCCTTCCATTAACGCACCGATTGTTAAACCACGGTCAGTTCCACAGTCATCCTCACGAACGATAACATCTTGTGCTACGTCAACAAGACGACGTGTTAAGTAACCTGAATCGGCAGTTTTTAGGGCTGTATCGGCAAGACCTTTACGAGCACCGTGAGTTGAGATGAAGTACTCTAATACCGTTAAACCTTCACGGAATGAAGATTTAATTGGAAGTTCGATGATACGACCAGCCGGGTTGGCCATCAGACCACGCATACCAGCTAACTGTGTAAAGTTAGATGCGTTACCACGGGCACCTGAGTCAGACATCATAAAGATTGGGTTTGTTTTCTCAAGCGACTTCATTAGCTTAGATTGAATTTCATCTTTCGCAGCACTCCAGCTTGAGATAACGCGATCATAACGCTCATCTTCCGTGATGAAACCACGACGGAATTGCGCTTGAACTTTATCTACTTTTTCTTGAGCTACCGCTAAAATTTCGCCTTTGTCTGGTAATACGACGATGTCAGATACACCTACTGTGATACCAGCGCGTGTTGAATATTTGAATCCTAGGTTCTTCATGCGGTCAAGCATTTTAGATGTTTCAGTAATGTGGAAACGTTTAAATACTTCAGCAATGATATTACCTAAGAATTTTTTACGGAATGGATTTACAACTGGTACTGATGCAAAGTGTTTGCGCAGTACAGCTGTGCGTTGTGCTTCTACTTTACCTTTTTCATCAAGTCCCTTATAAGCAGCATCTGCTTCAAGCTCTTTTAACGTTTCTTCATCAATTGTTAAGTTAACGAAGTAGTTGCTTGGTGTTTCTTGCTCTAAGTTGAAATCAGTTGGCTCATTAATGTATGGGAATGATTTAGGCAAGATTTCGTTAAAGATTACTTTACCAACAGTCGTTAATAAGAACATATTATTTTGTTCCTCAGTAAATGTTGGGTTATTTAACGAGCTTGCTTTAATCGCAATACGAGTATGCAAATGAACATGACCTGTATCATATGCAATTAATACTTCGTTTGGTCCATAGAAAATTGTTCCTTCGCCGCGAGCTGTTTCACGTTCAAGTGTTAAGTAGTAGTTTCCTAATACCATATCTTGAGATGGTGTTACAACTGGTTTACCGTCTTTCGGGTTCAGGATATTTTGTGCAGCAAGCATTAGAAGACGAGCCTCTGCTTGCGCTTCCGCTGATAATGGTACGTGAACCGCCATTTGGTCACCATCGAAGTCAGCGTTATAAGCTGTACATACTAATGGGTGAAGACGAATAGCACGACCTTCAACTAGTGTTGGTTCAAACGCTTGAATACCAAGACGGTGAAGCGTAGGTGCACGGTTTAGTAATACTGGATGCTCACGAATAACATCTTCTAAAACGTCCCATACATCGTTGTTTAAACGCTCTATTTTACGTTTAGCAGATTTAATATTATGAGCTAGGCCACGTTCTACTAACTCTTTCATTACGAAAGGCTTGAATAATTCAATTGCCATTTCTTTTGGTAGACCACATTGGTACATTTTTAAGTTTGGACCTACTACGATAACCGAACGACCAGAGTAGTCAACACGTTTACCAAGTAAGTTTTGACGGAAACGACCTTGTTTACCTTTCAGCATATGTGAAAGTGATTTTAATGGACGGTTACCAGGACCTGTTACAGGACGACCACGACGACCGTTATCAATTAATGCATCAACAGCTTCTTGTAACATACGTTTTTCGTTTTGTACGATGATACTTGGAGCACCAAGGTCTAGTAAACGTTTTAAACGGTTATTACGGTTGATTACACGACGATATAAATCGTTTAAGTCAGAAGTTGCGAAACGGCCACCATCTAATTGCACCATCGGACGAAGCTCTGGTGGAATAACCGGTAGTACATCTAAAATCATCCATTCAGGAGAGTTACCTGAGTTACGGAATGATTCAACAACTTCAAGACGTTTAATGGCACGCGTACGTCGTTGACCTTGTGCTGATTTTAACTCTTCTTTTAAAGAATGAGTTTCATCTTCAAGATCAATTTTGCCTAATAATCTTTTAATTGCTTCCGCACCCATAGATGCTTCGAATGTGTTGCCGAACTTTTCGCGATATGCACGGTACTCTTTTTCAGAAAGTAGTTGTTTACTTTCTAAGTTTGTAGCACCTGGCTCGATTACAACGTAAGAAGCAAAGTAAATTACTTCTTCTAGTGCACGTGGGGACATATCTAAAATAAGACCCATACGGCTAGGAATACCTTTGAAGTACCAGATATGTGAAACTGGTGCTGCTAATTCGATGTGGCCCATACGTTCACGACGAACTTTCGCGCGTGTTACTTCAACACCACAACGATCACAAACTACGCCTTTGTAGCGTACACGTTTGTATTTACCACAATGACACTCCCAGTCCTTAGTTGGACCGAAAATACGCTCACAGAATAAACCATCTTTTTCTGGTTTTAAAGTACGATAGTTAATTGTTTCAGGTTTTTTAACTTCACCGTATGACCAAGAACGGATCTTGTCAGGAGAAGCTAAACCAATTTTCATATATTCAAATTCATTAACGTCTATCAAGGAGCCTACCTCCCTCTAGTATAGGTCTTTATAAAGACTCTTTTACGCAGCTCGATAATCGTTTGCAAGAATCATTTCTCTTTAGCAAAAGATTAAAAATAGAATAATTTATTAAAAGAAGAAGCCGGACAGGGCGTTAAATCCTGCCCGACTAATTTGAAAAATAACTTTGACCGTGTTCACTAATAATGTGAATTAACGTTTTCCATTATTCAAAAGACTCTACTGGCTCTTCTTCTGTATCTTTCTGTGGTGCAATGTTAAGTGCATCAGCTGGTTGAAGATCTTCTTCTTCGTCTAAATCGCGAAGCTCTACCTCTTCATCATTGACTGTTAACATTTTCACATCCATACCAAGAGATTGAAGTTCTTTAATCAATACTTTGAATGATTCAGGAACGCCTGGCTCTGGTACACTTTCACCTTTAACGATTGCTTCGTATGTTTTCACACGACCAACAACGTCATCGGATTTAACTGTTAAGATTTCTTGAAGTGTATAAGCAGCACCGTATGCTTCAAGTGCCCATACCTCCATCTCACCAAAACGTTGTCCACCGAACTGTGCTTTACCACCAAGTGGCTGTTGTGTAACAAGTGAGTATGGACCAGTTGAACGCGCGTGAAGTTTATCATCAACCATGTGAGCAAGTTTGATCATGTACATGATCCCTACTGATACACGGTTATCAAATGGTTCACCTGAACGTCCATCATACAGGATTGTTTTACCATCACGGTTCATACCTGCTTCTTCCATCGTTTCCCAAACATCTTCCTCGTTGGCACCATCAAATACTGGAGTTGCCATATGAATGCCTAGGGAACGAGAAGCCATACCTAAGTGTAATTCTAAAACTTGTCCGATGTTCATACGAGAAGGTACACCAAGTGGGTTTAACATGATATCAACAGGAGTACCGTCTGGCATGAATGGCATATCCTCTTCCGGTAAGATACGAGAGATAACCCCTTTGTTACCATGACGTCCGGCCATTTTGTCCCCTACGCGGATTTTACGCTTTTGAACAATGTAAGCACGAACTAATTGGTTAACACCTGGTGGTAATTCATCGCCATCTTCACGGTTAAATACTTTTACGTCAAGAATAATACCGCCAGCACCATGTGGTACGCGTAATGAAGTATCACGTACTTCACGAGCTTTTTCACCGAAGATAGCATGTAATAAACGTTCTTCAGCTGTTAATTCTGTAACCCCTTTAGGCGTTACTTTACCTACAAGAATGTCACCGTCACGTACTTCCGCACCAACGCGAATGATACCACGTTCATCTAAATTACGAAGTGCATCTTCCCCGACGTTTGGAATATCACGAGTGATTTCTTCAGGTCCTAATTTTGTATCACGAGACTCTGATTCATATTCTTCAATATGAACAGATGTATAAACATCGTCTTTTACAAGGCGTTCGCTCATAATAACAGCATCCTCATAGTTAAAGCCGTTCCAAGTCATGAACGCAACAAGTACGTTACGACCAAGAGCAAGTTCACCATTTTCCATAGATGGACCATCTGCTAAAATGTCACGTGGTTTCACACGTTCGCCAACTTTTACAAGTGGACGTTGGTTGTATGAAGTACCTTGGTTAGAACGAATGAATTTTTGTAATTTATATTTTGTTAAATCGCCTTTAACCTCTTTACCGTCAACGACTTCAATACGGCGAACATGGATAGAGCGAGCTTCAACGTGCTCAACAATACCATCATATTTCGCTACTACAGCCGCACCTGAGTCACGCGCATCAACGTGTTCCATACCAGTACCAACAAATGGTGCTTCTGGGTTAAGAAGAGGAACTGCTTGACGTTGCATGTTGGCACCCATAAGTGCACGGTTCGAGTCATCGTTTTCTAAGAACGGGATACATGCAGTCGCAGCTGACACTACTTGTTTAGGTGATACGTCCATGTAGTCCATTTGCGATTTGTTAAATACTGTATTATCCCCACGGAAACGGCCTACTACTTCTTCTTTAGCAAAAGTACCATCAGGATTTAATAGTGAGTTCGCTTGTGCTACATAGTAGTTATCTTCTTCATCAGCTGTTAAATAATCAATTTGATTCGTTACTGCACCTGTTTCGTGGTCAATACGACGATAAGGTGTTTCAATGAATCCGAATTTATTTACTTTGGCAAATGAAGATAATGAGTTAATTAAACCAATGTTTGGACCCTCTGGTGTCTCGATTGGACACATACGACCATAGTGAGAATAGTGAACGTCACGTACTTCGAAACCAGCACGTTCACGTGTTAAACCACCAGGTCCTAATGCAGATAGACGACGTTTATGCGTTAACTCTGCCAATGGATTTGTTTGGTCCATGAATTGTGATAACTGAGAGCTACCAAAGAACTCTTTGATTGACGCAATTACTGGACGAATATTAATTAATTGTTGTGGTACGATTGCTGCTGTATCGTTAATAGACATACGCTCACGTACTACACGTTCCATACGAGATAAACCGATACGGAATTGGTTTTGTAGAAGCTCACCAACAGAGCGTAGACGACGGTTACCTAAGTGGTCGATATCATCTGTTGCCCCTACTTGGTAAAGTAAGTTGAAGAAATAACTTACTGAAGATAAAACGTCAGCAGGCGTAATATTCTTCACTTCTTCATCGATGTACGCATTACTAATAATATTGATTTCTTTTTGCGCTTCATCTTTTGGTGCATAAATTTTAATAGACTGGATTGTTACATCATCCTCAAGCACTCCACCTACTTGCGATAAAGTGCGGAAACCGATTCCTTTAGATGAATCTTCTAAATACGGTAAGATTTTATCTAAAGTACGACGGTCAAGAACTGTACCTTTTTCTACTAAAATTTCGCCTGTTTCTGGATCTACAAGCGTTTCAGCAATCGTTTGGTTAAATAAACGATTTTTGATATGAAGCTTTTTATTCATTTTGTAGCGACCAACATTCGCTAAATCATAGCGTTTCGCATCAAAGAAACGAGAGTATAATAAACTCTTCGCACTTTCAACTGTTGGTGGCTCACCTGGGCGTAAACGTTCATAGATTTCTAAAAGTGCTTTTTCAGTACTTTCAGAGTTATCTTTTTCTAACGTATTACGTAAAAATTCATTGTCACCGATAATATCGATAATTTCTTGGTCTGAACCGAAACCTAATGCACGAAGTAACACTGTTACTGGTAGCTTACGAGTACGATCAATACGCACGTATACTACATCTTTCGCGTCAGTTTCATATTCCAACCATGCACCACGGTTTGGAATAACTGTTGCTCCGAAACCTTTCTTACCGTTTTTATCAGTTTTATCATGGAAATACACACTTGGTGAACGAACTAATTGTGAAACGATAACACGTTCAGCACCATTGATAATGAACGTACCTGTTTCTGTCATTAATGGGAAGTCACCCATAAAGACATCCTGTTCCTTCACTTCGTCTGTTTCTTTGTTGTAAAGACGTACTTTCACACGTAATGGAGCTGCGTAAGTAACATCTCGCTCTTTACACTCATCGACTTCATACTTAGGATCTCCTAATGAATAATCGATGAATTCTAATGAAAGATTACCTGTAAAGTCCTCGATCGGCGAAATGTCACGGAACATTTCACGTAGACCTTCTTCAAGGAACCACTCGTAAGACGCCGTTTGAATCTCAATCAGATTTGGAAGCTCAAGCACCTCGTTAATACGCGCAAAGCTTCTACGCTGGCGGTGTTGTCCATACTGAACTAGTTGACCTGTCAACTCATTCACCCCTCAATAAAGCGATATTAGGTCTTTGCAAAATCATACAAATAGTGTATGATTTCGAAAGACAAAAAGAAAACGAGTCTTCAAAAAGATCTCATTTTCGGTTAACTAAACTTATCTTGGCAAGTATACCCACATTATAACAATCATATACAAAAGGGCATACGACCTCAAAATAATATTTTTGCATTTTACCATGTTATCATAGCCGATTTGTCAAGTCAATAATTTATGCATATTTCATTTATTTTTTTGCACGTACTATCCAGTAGCCTTTTTTCTTCTCCACAACATCGACTTCAGAAAATTTTTCTTCTAAATAACTTACCGTTGATGGTGCACCTTGCTTCTTCTGTATTACTACCCACAACTCGCCAGATGACACTAACTTATCATAAGCTCCATCGTAAAAACGGAAAATTGTTTCCTTTCCTGCGCGAATTGGAGGATTGGTTAAAATAGCTGCGGCTTTTACATCGTTGTCAACCATCGATAGTCCGTCACTCACAAATATCCGTACATTTTGAACACCGTTTATTTGCGCATTTTTTTGTGAGAGTGCAACTGCACGTTCATTTATATCCATCATAAGAACGGCACGATCTGGGTTTGTTTTGGCAATCGATAATCCAATCGGTCCATACCCACACCCCACATCAAAAATTGCACCATCAATATCTGGCATTTGAAAAGCATCTATTAATACACGGGATCCAAAATCTACTTCGCTTTTACTAAATACCCCTGCATCCGTTTCGAAGGAAAACGTATGCCCTAACAATTTGAATGTCCAGTGACGAGGTTTACTCTCAGTTTGAGGCTTACTTGTATAATAGTGATCTGACATTTTCACGCCTCCTCAGAATGAAGAAAAAAAGCTCGCCGCAATGACGAGCTTTCCTTTTGTTTAAAAGTAATACGAGATTACTTAACTTCTACAGATGCGCCAACTTCTTCAAGTTTAGCTTTGATTTGTTCAGCTTCATCTTTAGAAACGCCTTCTTTAAGAGCTTTAGGAGCGTTATCTACTACTTCTTTAGCTTCTTTAAGACCTAAACCAGTGATTTCACGAACCGCTTTGATTACTTTGATTTTTTCGCCACCAGCAGATGCTAGTACTACGTCAAACTCAGTTTTTTCTTCAGCAGCGCCAGCAGCAGCACCACCTACTACTGCTACAGGAGCAGCAGCTGTTACACCGAATTCTTCTTCGATAGCTTTTACTAAATCGTTTAATTCAAGAACTGTCATAGCTTTGATAGCTTCTAAGATTTGCTCTTTATTCATTATAATTTCCTCCTAATTGGATAATGTTTTTTTGTTGCGGGTTAAGCCGCAGAAGTTATAGTGCGTATGGAATTACGCGCCTTGTTCTTCTTTTTGTTCTGCAACAGCTTTTGTTGCAAGTGCGAAGTTGCGCACTGGAGCTTGAAGTACAGATAAAAGCATAGAAAGAAGACCTTCGCGTGATGGAAGTTCTGCAAGTGCTTTAACATCTTCAACAGAAGAGATTGTACCTTCAATAATACCTGCTTTAATTTCTAAAGCTTCATTTTTCTTAGCGAACTCGTTGATGATTTTAGCAGGAGCTACAACATCTTCATTAGAGAACGCAATTGCGTTAGGACCAACTAATACGTCATTGATTCCTTCAAGGCCAACAGCTTCAGTCGCACGACGAGTTAAAGTGTTTTTGTAAACTTTGAACTCAACGCCAGCTTCACGAAGTTGTTTACGAAGCTCAGTCACTTGTGTAACGTTAAGACCACGGTAATCCACAACTACTACAGAAGCAGCGTTTTGGAATTTCTCAGTAATCTCTTGAACTTGTACTTGTTTGTTTTCGATTGCTTTGCTCATGATGACACCTCCTATTAGAATGGGTCATTTATACCGACAAAAGAAAAGCCTCCGGGTCAAATAGACACAGAGGCTGAAAGTCATCATCTTTAAAATAAGAATCCGAATTCCGATGTCCTCGGTAGGATCATTAAGTGACAAGTCACTCCTACTGTCTACGGTACAAATGGATGATTCACAACAGCATCCATCATATCACAGATAGACAGAGCCGTCAACAGATTTATATAAAAAAACTAATTATTTTACTGCTACGCTTGAAGCGTCAACTTTAATAGCTGGGCCCATTGTAGTTGTAACGTTTACAGATTTCATGTAAGTACCTTTAGCAGCAGCAGGTTTTGCTTTTTGTACTACATCAAATACAGTTAAGAAGTTTTCTACTAATTTTTCTGCAGAGAAAGAAACTTTACCGATAGGAGCGTGGATGATACCAGCTTTGTCAGCACGGTATTCTACTTTACCAGCTTTAATTTCTTCGATCGCTTTAGTTACATCGAAAGTAACTGTACCAGTTTTAGGGTTTGGCATTAAACCTTTAGGTCCTAATACACGACCAAGTTTACCAACTTCACCCATCATGTCAGGAGTTGCAACGATTACATCGAAATCGAACCAACCTTGTTGGATTTTTTGGATGTATTCTGCATCGCCTACATAGTCAGCACCAGCTGCTTCAGCTTCTTTAAGTTTTTCACCTTTAGCGAATACTAATACACGTTGAGTTTTACCAGTACCGTTTGGTAACACTACTGCACCACGGATTTGTTGGTCGTTTTTACGAGTATCGATTCCTAGACGGAAAGCAACTTCTACAGTAGCGTCGAAGTTCACTGAGCTAGTTTTTTGAGCAAGTTCGATTGCTTCTTGTGCACCGTATACTGCGTTACGGTCGATTAATTTTGCTGCATCTTGCAGTTTTTTACCTTTTTTAGCCATTATATAATTCCTCCTTGATTGTGGTTATAGCGGATTTTACCTCCCACGAATAAAGGTTGCGCGTTCACAAAGAAACTCCGCAACCTTCCAAAAAACAAATACATCATCAAGTAATGGGATTAGTCTTCAATAACAATACCCATGCTTCGTGCAGTACCTTCAACCATTAACATTGCAGCTTCAACTGAAGCAGCGTTAAGGTCTGGCATTTTAGTTTCAGCGATTTCGCGAACTTTATCACGTTTAACCGTTGCAACTTTTTTACGGTTTGGTTCACCTGATCCAGATTGGATACCAGCTGCTACTTTAAGTAGAACTGCTGCAGGTGGAGTTTTCGTAATGAAAGTAAATGAACGGTCCTCGAATACTGAAATTTCAACTGGAATAATAAGACCAGCTTGATCAGCAGTACGCGCGTTGAATTCTTTACAGAATCCCATGATGTTCACACCTGCTTGACCTAATGCAGGACCAACCGGTGGGGCTGGATTTGCTTTACCAGCAGGGATTTGAAGTTTAACAACTTTAATAACTTTTTTAGCCACGAGACACACCTCCTTAAGTCCGTGATGTGGTAATTGGGTTGCCCCTCCCACTCAATATCTGTCTGTCAGCTAAGTGCCGATAACATTAAAATTATCATTGCAGACGTCAAACCAAAGTATGACAGTCTGACCTTTGAAATGATACCACTTTTATTTTTTTTAAGCAAGTAGTAAATAACAAATTCTGTGACATACTCATCAGACATATGGCACTTTAGTTGCTAAAACTACATTTTTTGTATTTGCTCAAAATCAAGTTCCATAATTGTTTCGCGACCAAACATGTCTACAGAAACCTTCACTTTTCCTTTTTCAGTGTCAATTTCTTCAACACGTCCTTGGAAGTGTGCGAAAGGCCCTTCTAATACTTCTACTGCTTCTCCAACAGAAATATCAATCTCGACAACTTTGTCAGTCATGCCCATTTGTTGTAGTAGACGGTCCGCTTCTTCAGGTAATAATGGTGTTGGCTTCGCACCACCGCCAGATGAACCGATAAAGCCAGTTACGCCTGGCGTATTACGCACAACATACCAAGAATCATCTGTCATAATAAGTTCTACTAAAACATAACCAGGGAAAACTTTACGCATCATTGTACGCTTTTTCCCATCCTTTAATTCCGTTTCTTCGTGTTCAGGCACAATAACACGGAAAATCTTATCTTGCATACCCATCGTTTCTACACGTTTCTCTAGGTTTGCTTTTACACGGTTTTCATACCCTGAATACGTATGAACAACATACCAATTTTTCTCCATAACTACTAGGACTCCTCGTCCGTCCCTCCCTTACTAAATCAATTACGCCTTGGCGTAATTGTGTCTGGATTTTGTATTGTGCTTGCACAATTAGTTCCTTTCAAAATCCGTGACATCTGCCAGCGGCTTTATCTTCATTCAGTCGGTGTTTGGACACCTACCAAAGAGGAACTGCATTTGCATTCAACCTACCACTTTTAGAAGCAGGAATCTTCTACTGAATGATGATAAAAGTGAAAAGAATCGGATATGCTAAGTGCATTCTTTACTCTTTTCACAAACTGCTATTAGAAAAACATAGCTTTCGCTAATAGCTAGCGAAAGCCTGATGATATATACCAAATCTAGCATAGTCATCTATCGCTACCCCCATACTATCCCGAGTAGCGTACTTATCATATTAAGAATATTTTACTGCTGATTACTTCATACAACAAACG
Organism: Lysinibacillus sp. EB271-A1-10B; assembly: GCF_058791335.1. Taxonomy (NCBI): domain Bacteria; kingdom Bacillati; phylum Bacillota; class Bacilli; order Caryophanales; family Bacillaceae; genus Lysinibacillus; species Lysinibacillus sp. EB271-A1-10B. The sequence goes on along the minus strand of NZ_JBYTDL010000011.1, from coordinate 90,539 downwards.
AAAAAACCCGTTTATTGTAATGACGGGCTATTTCAGAAGTATTAACATGCTATTTACTAAATTATAACTCTAAGTACCAGCGGAATAATGATGAAATACCTAAGTCTACTAACACAAAAAATAAAGCCATAATTACAACAGTTGAAATTACAACGACTGTATATTTCGTCAGTTCTTTACTTTTTGGCCAGCTTGTTTTGCGCATTTCCGACATTACATTGCTGAAAAAGCCTTTAATCTTGCCCATTCTAGCCTAACCTCCGAATCAATCATATCTGTCTATTTACAAATTATTTATAGCGTTTGTTTATGCACTGTATGTTCATTGCAATGCGAGCAAAATTTCTTTAATTCGAGGCGTACAGTTGAATCTTCCTTAGCTGGAAACGTATAATTTCTCGATCCGCATTTTTCGCAATTTAGAACGACTCTTTTTGCCATATAATCACCTTTTCGGCACTTTGTCTTTTCAAGACTAACACCTATATTTGTCAATGTCAACAAAGGCATACAACTGCTAAGACATTTCTTCAAGAACTAAATGTCGCTCTAATTTACGCTTTACTCGTTGTAAAGCATTGTCAATAGACTTCACATGACGATTTAGTTTCGCAGAAATTTCATGATAAGACTGACCATCTAAGTAAAGAGCTAACACTTGTAGTTCTAGTTCACTTAAAATCTCACCCATCTTCTCTTCTAAGTAGCCAAACTCTTCTCTATGAATCATTAACTCTTCCGGATCATCCATAATAGCACCCGTTAATACATCCATTAAAGTACGATCTGACTCTTCGTCAAAAATAGGCTTGTCCAGAGAAACATATGAGTTTAGTGGAATATGCTTTTGTCTCGTAGCTGTTTTAATAGCCGTAATAATCTGCCTTGTAATACACAGCTCAGCAAAAGCTCGAAAAGAAGCAAGCTTATCTCCCTTAAAATCACGAATGGCTTTATATAAACCAATCATGCCCTCTTGCACAATGTCTTCCTTATCTGCACCAATTAAAAAATAAGATCTAGCCTTTGCTCTTACTAACAAACGGTATTTCGTAATTAAATAATCCAACGCATCTGTATTACCTTGATGCACCATTTCAATAAGTTCTTCATCATTGAATCGTTCAAAATCTTGTGTCACTTGTACAATACTATTTTTAAACATGGTATCACCTCAGCCACAACAGATAATTAGGAACAGTATAACGGAATTGGAAAATATGAGTCAATCAATCATTTCAATCCACGCCGCCATTTTTCAAAGGCCAAAGCAACATCCGGCTTAAGCTCCATGCGGGATGGCGGTCTGCTATCATGTTTTTGTTTCACCTCATGAGAAATTTTATGTTGGATAATACCCATATCAATTTCTAGCTCTCTTGCCGATTTTCGCAGAGCACCGTTACCAAAAATAACGTTTTGCTCTGCCATATCGGAAGTCGCTACGTGAATCTGTACATTTCTAGCCTTTAGTTCGTGAGTCATTTTTTCAATACGTTCATCTGCTGTTTCATTTTTCCGTGTATAAATGATTTCGACATCGTTTTCTAAATAAGTTTGCTCCACACCCGGTACAAGATGTGCGTCAAAAACTATAATTACGCGCCACCCCATAGCTGCCTTATACTCAGCCATAAGCTCAATCAATCTCTTACGGGCATCTTCAAAATTTGTATCACGTAATGGTCGTAGCTCTTTCCAAGCTCCTATCATATTATAGCCGTCAACAAGCAAAATAGTTTTCATTGTCAATCATTCGCTTCTTGACGTTTACGATACACTTCGTACATTAAAAGTGCAGCAGCTACCGATGCATTTAGTGATGTGACATGTCCAATCATCGGCAAATGATATAAAAAGTCACATTTCTCTTTTAATAAGCGGCCCATTCCTTTGCCTTCACTACCAATAATAATCGCAAGCGGCAATGTTGCATCCATTTTACGATAGTCTGCAGAACCCTTGGCATCTGTACCTGCAATCCATACCCCTCGTTCTTTTAGCTCATCCACCGTCTGCGCTAGATTGTTAACACGCACGACAGGTACATGCTCAATTGCCCCAGTTGATGCCTTTGCCACTACGGCTGTCAAACTCACAGAACGGCGTTTCGGAATAATAATACCATGCACACCTATCGCATCAGCAGTTCGCATAATAGAGCCTAAATTATGCGGATCCTCTAGCTCATCTAAAATTAAGAAAAATGGATCTTCTTGTTTTTTTGCCGCAGCCGCAAATAAATCCTCTAGCTCCGCATATTGATATGCCGCAACAGAGGCAACAATTCCTTGGTGATTGGCATCTGATAATTGATCAACCTTTTTCTTCGGGACAAATTGAACAATGACACCACGTTCACGTGCCAAATCTAGAAGTTCGTTAACCCCCGATTTTTTCACACCTTCTGCAATCCATACTTTATTCATATCGCGGCCTGAACGAAGTGCTTCTAACACTGGGTTTTTACCGGCAATCATTTCTCCATTTTGCTCTGCCATTAATTTGACACTCCTTTCGATTCCTCGATTATTTGAATAGCGTATGCAATGATTGCATAAACGCGTTCTAATTCATTTAATAAAAATAAACTACCAAGCACAGCCTCAAAGCCTGAGCTATTACGGTATGTTTGAACATCTGTATTTTTCGGCACAGAGCCGGATTTGGCATTGCGTCCACGACGGAACACAGCCAACTCCTCCTCTGTTAAAAAGCCTTCATCCATCATTCGATGTACAATCATAGATTGTGCTTTCGCTGATACGTAATGTGTCGCTTCCCTATGAAGTGTGTTAGGTTTGACGCGACCCGCACGTAGCAGATGCTCTCGTACCTTTTGTTCTAAAACTGCGTCCCCCATATAGGCTAACGCTAATGCATTCAATTGCTTAACATCTTCGTTGCGGAGTTTATCCAAATTACTTACCCTCGTTTCCATCTAGTTCCTTGTCGCGTATCTTCTAAAACGATACCTTGTGCTTGCAAATGGTCACGAATTTCATCTGAACGGGCAAAATCACGATTTTTACGAGCTTCTATACGCTCCTGTAAAAGCGCTTCAATTTCTTCGTCTAATAACTCTTCTTCTTTTGCAAATTCAATACCTAAGACGTCACCTAACACCTCAAAAGTTTCAGTAAAATGCAATAATACTTTTTCATCAGTATTCGTTTCATTTAAATAAATATTTGCGATTCGCGCTAATTCAAATAATACGGAAATAGCATTGGCTGTATTAAAATCATCATCCATCGCTTCTTCAAAATGCGCTTTTTGTTCAGCAATTTTTCCAAGCCATCCTTCTGAGCAATCACCTAAGCTTGCTGTTGCTGTTAAACGGTGTTTGACATTGTTGTAGGCAGTACGAATTCGTTCTAAACCATTTGCGGCTGAATCTACTAAATCCTTCGCAAAGTTAATCGGATGACGATAATGCACCGAAAGCATAAAGAATCGTAAAATTTGCGGGTCAATTTGTTTACGAATATCATTTACGAGTATAAAATTGCCAAGAGATTTGGACATTTTTTCATTATCAATATTAATATACCCATTGTGCATCCAATAACGCGCAAATGTCTTATCATTATGAGCTTCAGATTGTGCAATTTCATTTTCATGATGCGGGAATGTTAAATCTTGCCCACCAGCATGAATATCCATAGTATCTCCTAAATGCTCACGCGCCATTACTGAGCATTCAATATGCCAACCTGGACGCCCTTTGCCCCATGGACTTTCCCAGTAAATTTCGCCTGGCTTCGCAGCTTTCCATAGAGCGAAATCTAACGCATCATCTTTTTTCTCACCCGCTTCTATACGAGCACCGATTTTTAAATCATCCACCGCTTGGTGAGATAATTTACCGTAACCATTAAATTTACGAGTGCGGTAATAAACATCACCCGCTGACTCATAAGCATAGCCTTTATCGATTAAAACTTGAATGAATTGAATGATATCATCCATATGCTCTGTTACGCGTGGATGTACATCTGCTTTCTTGCAGCCTAACGCTGTAATATCTTCAAAGTATGCAGCAATAAAGCGTTCCGTTAATTCATGAACCTCTTCTCCAAGTTCATTTGCAGCCTTAATAATTTTGTCGTCCACATCTGTGAAATTTGAAACAAATTTCACATCGTAGCCTTTGTATTGGAAATAACGACGCACTGTATCGTAGACAATAACAGGTCGTGAATTCCCAATGTGAATGTAGTTATATACTGTCGGACCGCAAACGTACATTTTTACTTTGCCTTCCTCCAGCGGTACGAAAGTTTCCTTTTGTCGTGTTAATGAGTTGAAAATTTGAATACTCATTGTATTTCTCTCTCCTTTTGTAAGCGTTCGATTTCCTGATTCATTGCTGCAATCTGCTTCTCGAAAGCTTGACAACGTTCTTCTACAGGGTCAGGGATATTTTGATGGTCTAGTTTTTTCTCTAGACGGACTCCATCCTTAATCACTATTTTACCAGGAATACCGACAACCGTAGCATTTGGTGGCACTTCTTTTAAGACAACTGAGCCTGCACCAATTTTACTATTTTCACCAATTGTAATAGAACCTAACACTTTCGCACCTGTTGCAACTAGTACATTATCCTCTAATGTCGGATGGCGTTTCCCCTTTTCTTTTCCTGTACCACCTAAAGTTACACCTTGATACAACGTTACATTATCACCAATCTCACATGTTTCACCAATAACAACACCCATCCCATGGTCAATAAAGAAACGTCGACCGATTTTCGCTCCAGGGTGAATTTCAATTCCAGTAAAGAAGCGACTAATTTGTGAAATGGTACGGGCTATAAAATAAAAACGCTTTTTAAAGAACCAATGTGCAACTCGATGTGCCCAAGTAGCGTGCAAGCCCGAGTATGTTAATATCACTTCGAATACACTACGCGCAGCCGGGTCATTCTCAAAAATTGTTTCTACATCTTCCTTCATTCTTTTAAACACAAAAGCTCCCCCTTTTCATTTTGATCTACCTTGATCCTTCGAAATACTATAGCTGACGTTGATTTCACCCCAGAGTTACCGAGTGATTTTGGCGCATCCCCCACTTCAAGTCTATGTCTAGAAAATAAAAAAGCGCCCCTATCATCCCAAAAAAGGAATGACAGAGACGCTAAAATTTGCGCGGTTCCACTCTGATTGAAGGCGAATGCCTTCCACTCTGGACGTTCTATAACGGGAACGAATCGATAAAGCCTACTTTTTTTCAGCTTTATGCTCAAAGGTGCATTTCAGTTTTGCCTAGGCTCAGACCACTTTCAGCCGGTGATGGTCCTCTCTTTAGAGCATGCGCCACTTACTTCTCCTTATCAACGCTTTTTCAATGTAAATACATTTTACAACGAACTAATAAATTGTCAATCAATTTCTACTTATTGCGCAAATTTTTCTACACGGTCAATTATTTTCTGTTTGCCAATTAAGCAAATTGCGTTCGGAAGTTCTGGACCATGCGTTTCACCCGTCGTTACGACGCGAATTGGCATAAATAGATTTTTACCTTTGTGTCCAGTTTCTTTTTGAACAGCTTTAATAGCCGCTTTAATTGTATCAGGCGTAAATTCCTCTAAACTTTCAAGCTGCGCTTTAAATGCAGTCATTACCTCAGGTACCTGTTCACCTGCTAAAACTGCTTTTGCTTCTTCATCATATTCAATATGATCGTTAAAGAATAGGCGAGATAGTTCTACAATTTCAGCACCAAAGCTCATTTGATCATGATAAAGTGCGATTAAATCTGTAGCCCATGCACGTTCTTCTTCTGTTAATTCTTCTGGTAATAAACCAGCTTTTTGTAAGTGTGGTAAAGATAAAGCCACTACTTCTTCTAAAGATAATTTTTTAATGTATTGGTTATTCATCCAAGTAAGCTTTTGTTTATCGAACATAGACGGTGATTTTGAAAGACGTTTTTCATCAAAGATTTTAATAAATTCTTCTTTTGAGAAAATCTCTTCTTCCCCTTCAGGAGACCAGCCAAGTAATGCAAAGAAGTTAAACATTGCTTCAGGTAGGTAACCTAAATCTTTATATTGTGTTACGAATTGAATAATTGATTCATCACGTTTTGATAATTTTTTACGATTTTCATTAATGATTAATGTCATATGACCATAGCTTGGATATTCCCAGCCGAATGCATCAAAAATCATCATTTGTTTTGGTGTATTCGATAAATGCTCTTCACCACGGAATACATGTGAAATTTCCATAAAGTGATCATCTAGCACTACCGCATAGTTATACGTTGGGATACCGTTTGCTTTAACAAGTACCCAGTCACCAATATCTTTTGACTCAAATGATACTTGTCCACGTACTAAATCTTCAAATTCATATGTTACATTTTCAGGTACGCGCATACGAATTGTATATTGTTCACCAGCAGCTTCTTTAGCCGCAACTTCCTCTGCTGATAAATGACGGCAAGTACCATCATAAGTCGGAGCTGCTACACCTCGTGTTTTTTGTTCTTCACGAGACGCTTCTAATTTCTCTGAAGAACAGAAGCATTTGTAAGCTAAACCTTGCTCTAGTAGCTTTTCAGCGTGCTCTTTATAAATATCAAGACGCTCCATTTGACGATAAGGTGCATACGGTCCACCAATATCGATCGACTCATCATATTCAATACCTAACCATTTTAAGTTATCTAGCTGAGATGCTTCTCCGCCCTCTACATTTCGCTCAACATCTGTGTCCTCAATACGTACGATGAATTTACCGTTATGATGTTTTGCATATAAATAGTTAAATAACGCTGTACGCGCTCCACCGATATGTAAGAAACCAGTAGGGGATGGCGCGTAACGAACACGAACTTCTTTCGCCATAATTAAAAGCCTCCTAAATTTTCGTTCAAAAAATTGACTTTGTTCATTTTACCACTCTGTTACAGGAAATAAAAGCACTGAGAGCTCGCTTTTATTTCTTCATCAATAGGATTGTCGCCATCGCTGCAATCCCTTCCTCGCGACCTGTAAAACCTAAACGCTCAGTTGTTGTTGCTTTAACATTCACTTGAGAAGGCTCTGCATGAAGCAATTCAGCAATACGATTTTGCATTTGTTCAATATACGGTGCCATTTTCGGACGCTGTGCCATTATCGTACAATCCACATTACCTAAAACATAGCCTTTATCCTCAACAATTTTCCAAATATGCTCTAATAATTTCGCTGAATCAGCATCTTTGAACGCAGGATCTGTGTCTGGGAAATGACGACCTATATCGCCCTCACCAATAGCCCCTAACGCTGCATCTGTTACAGTGTGTAATAAAACATCTGCATCCGAATGCCCTACCAACCCTTTTTCATGAGGAATTGTTATACCACCAATAATTAATGGACGCCCTTCTTCAAATGCATGCACGTCAAATCCTTGTCCCACTCGAAACATATGATTTTGAGAATGTCTAATAAGATAAATAAAAAATCCACCAACTGAAGCTCATTTACTTCAAGAAATATGCAGACTTAAAAAGCTTCTATTCAGCTTATAAGACAGTCTCATTCACCTTCCTTCACTTTTATATTTACTCTATATTATACCCTCATATTTTAACATATTTCCTAGGAAATTGAGTTAACAGTAAACCTTACTCTAGACTAAAGTTCAATTAAAAAATAAAATCTCATCAGCATCTACTGCTAATGAGATTTTTGTATGCTATCATAATGTTTTCAAAGCACGTTTACGCAAGATCGCTTCACCAAACACTAAATCCTCTTGCGTTGTCATTTTTACATTTTCGTAGCTACTTTCTACAATATGCACCTCATGGCCCAGACGTTCAACAAGCATTGCTTCATCGGTACCAAGGAAGCCCACCTTCTCAGCGACATCCTCTGCCTCTACAATCAAATCAAATTGAAATGCTTGAGGCGTTTGAATCATCCATAAGCTTTCTCGATCAATCGTCTCCTCAATAACACCATCACGTACTTTTTTCATCGTATCCTTCGCACGAACACCCGCAATCGCAGCGCCAAAGTCATGCGCACTTCGCACAAGATTCGCTATAATGTCGTGCGTAATAAATGGACGCGCAGCATCGTGCACAAGCACAATATCAACCTGCTTCATTTCTTTCATGCAAGAATGGACGGAATGCTGTCGCTCTGCACCACCATCAGGTAAACCTTTAACTTTAGTAATTCCATACCTCTCTAGCATGTCCTGAATAAACACACGCTCTTCAGGCTTTACCGCAAGCCAAATACCTGTACACTGACTATCCTGTTCAAATACCTCCAGCGTGTGTACGAGGATCGGTTTTTCTAAAAGATTTAAAAATAACTTATTTTGCCCTGCGCCCATTCGCTTTCCGCTTCCCGCAGCAGGCAATACTACTTCATATTGCACATTTCCCACTTCCTAGTCATCCTTTGGTTTAGCAAAAATCATTCGACCTGCTGATGTTTGAAGAACACTTGTTACGGTTACTGTAATTGCCTGTCCTATATAGCTACGTCCACCTTCAACAACGATCATTGTGCCATCATCTAAATAAGCAACCCCTTGATTATGCTCTTTCCCATCTTTAATGACCATCACTTGCATATCCTCACCTGGAATTACGACAGGTTTGACTGCATTAGCTAAATCATTGATGTTCAGTACTTTAACGTGGTGTAGCTCGCAAACTTTGTTAAGGTTAAAGTCGTTCGTCACAATTTGTGTATCGTAGCCCCTTTTCTTTGCAAGGCGCACGAGCTTTAAGTCAACCTCTTGAACATCCTCAAAGTCCTCTTCAGTAATCTCAACATTCGTCATACGTTCATCTTGTAATTTTTTTAAAATATCTAAGCCGCGACGACCTCTTGTACGCTTTAACGTATCCGAAGAATCAGCAATATGCTGGAGCTCCGTAAGGACAAACTGTGGCACAACTAGTGTACCTTCTATAAAGCCTGTTTCTGAAATATCTGCAATACGACCATCAATAATAACACTAGTATCTAACAGTTTATAGCTCCCTCGTACTTCTTGAGGCTCTACACCTTCCGCTAGTTTTTTCTTTGTAGTGTTACCACGCAAAGTAAATAGCTGGATTAATTCATCTCGCTTTTTAAAGCCTACACGGAACCCTAAATATCCAAGCATAAATGACAGTATAATTGGTAAAACCTTTGTAATAATCGGTAAATCAATACTATCGATTGCGAAACCTAAGAAATAAGCAACGATTAGTCCGATAATAAGTCCAAGTGTACCAAAGAATAAGTCACCAACCGGTACTTTAAATAGCACCTCTTCCATCCAACTAATAAGCCGTACAAAATAATCCGAAAAGGCAAATGATAATGTAAATAGTAAGAGCGCTCCTAAAGCTACTGATACGTAAGGGTTATCAAGCCAAGGATTAGATGATAAATGAAGCAATTCGTATAATGGCGGTAAGAAAACAAGGCCTAATGCTCCTCCAATCAGTAAAAAAGCAATTTGAACAAATTTTTTCATAAACTGTCACCCCCCATTCTTAATATATAATTATACATAGTTTACTGCAGAAAATCTTTTATGACCCCATCAAAGCATCGGTAATTTCATCCATTTCCAGATCATCCCGAGTATACTGAAAATCAATGACTAAAAATTTTTCACACTAAAATCAGAAATGCTCTTTGACATTTGCTCTGCATTAAACAAACATTTTCACAGACATTATCATAGACGCCAATTCTCCTCTTTGAGTTTCCTATCTTCTATCTATAAAATTTAAAAGACCAACGCCCTGGTGTTTAATTGCTGAAAGATGTTAAAAGTGCATGTCAGAACATTGTCCAACATGCACAAACTACTTTATAGCTCTCTAAAGCAAGCATTCAATGCGTCCTTTATCGTTTCTACACCGACTATCTCAATACCTTGAGGAAAATCCCAACCACCGATATTTGAAGCTGGTATGATGGCGCGTTTAAATCCGAGCTTTGCTGCCTCAATCACACGTTGTTCAATACGAGATACACGACGCACCTCGCCAGTCAAACCTACTTCTCCAATAAAGCAATCCGTTGCCCTAACAGCTTGATCCTTAAAACTCGAAACAATACTTGTCAACACAGCCAAATCAATAGCCGGCTCATCAAGCTTCACGCCGCCAGCAACTTTAATATATGCATCCTGTGCCTGCAGCATGAGGCCCATTCTCTTTTCAAGGACGGCCATAAGTAGTTGCACACGATTTTGATCGACACCTGTTGCCATTCGTTTCGGATAATTAAAGCTTGTTGGTGTTACGAGCGACTGAATTTCAACTAGAATTGGCCGTGTACCTTCCATTGAGGCTACGATTGTTGACCCAGCCGCTCCCTGCGAACGCTCCTGTAAGAACAACTCAGACGGGTTTAACACTTCCTTTAAGCCCCCCTGAAGCATTTCAAAGATAGCAATTTCATTCGTAGAACCAAAGCGGTTTTTTTGGCTGCGTAAAATACGGTGGTTATGATGTCGCTCTCCTTCAAAATACAATACCGTATCAACCATATGCTCCAAAATACGTGGTCCTGCAATTTGCCCCTCTTTTGTTACATGCCCGACTAAAAATATGGCAATTCCTTTTGTTTTTGCTATTCGCATAAGTTCTGCTGTACATTCACGCACTTGTGATACACTACCAGGTGCACTCGTTACCTCTGGATGAAAAACAGTTTGAATAGAATCGACAATAACAAACTTTGGCTTCACATCATCAATGGTCTGATTTAAAAGCTCTAAATTTGTTTCAGAATATATATAAAGCTCCTGTGAGATTACCCCTAAACGTTCTGCACGCAGCTTTGTTTGACGGATGGATTCCTCACCAGAAATATAGAGCACACGATGTCCCTTATTTGAAAGCAACGCAGATACTTGTAATAATAATGTCGACTTCCCAATCCCAGGATCTCCCCCAATCAACACAAGAGAACCTGGTACGATGCCTCCACCTAATACTCGGTTAAGCTCACCCATTTCTGTTGCAACGCGTGATTCCTCAGCAGCTTCAATTTGCATAATAGGGAGAGCCTTTTGGGTAACCGTAGCAGAGTGTTGGAATGCACCTCGTGGCCCTTTTGCAACGACCTCCACCTCTTCAACCATCTTATTCCATTCCCCACAACCTGGACATCTTCCCATCCATTTTGCAGATTCATAACCACAGCCTGAGCATACAAATTTTGTTTTTTTCTTTGCCAAATTGCATCCACCTCGAATATTTGTTCTTATATTTATTATTGTACATAAAAAAAGACAGCTTGGCACTTAAAGCCTCGCTGTCTTTTTAAATCGCGATTATTTAGAAGTAGAAACTTCCTCTTTTTTCTTCACAACAAACTCATCATTTACATAATCAATGATTACTTGGTTACCCTTCTCTACATTGCCTTTCAGTAGTTCTTCCGATAAACGGTCTTCTACTTGTTTTTGTAATGAACGACGTAGTGGACGGGCACCATATTGAGGATCGTAGCCTTCCTCTGCAATTTTTTCAAGAGCTGAATCCGTTAACTCTAACGAAATGTCTTGCTCTTTTAGACGTTTTGTTAAAGAATTCGCCATCATCGCTACGATTTCTTTTAAATGTTCTTTTTCTAGTGAGTGGAAGACGATCATTTCGTCGATACGGTTTAAGAATTCTGGGCGGAATGCTTTTTTCAGTTCCTCCAGCATCGTACCCTTCATATCTTTATACTTCGTATCCGTACCACCGACATTGAAGCCAAGGTTTTTCTGATATTTTAAAGCATCCGCACCAACGTTTGATGTCATAATAACAACTGTGTTGCGGAAATCCACCACTCGACCTTTAGAGTCTGTTAAACGACCATCTTCAAGTACTTGAAGTAAAATATTGAAAACATCTGGATGAGCCTTCTCAATTTCATCTAGTAATACTACAGAATATGGTTTACGACGAACCTTCTCTGTTAGTTGACCGCCATCATCAAAACCTACATAGCCTGGAGGTGAACCAACTAAACGTGAAGTCGAATGTTTTTCCATATACTCAGACATATCAACGCGAATCATTGCGTCCTCATCACCAAACATAACTTCAGCCAATGCTCTAGCCAGCTCTGTTTTACCAACCCCTGTAGGGCCTAAGAAAATAAATGAACCAATTGGTCGTTTCGGATCTTTCAAGCCAGCTCTTGCACGACGAATTGCGCGAGAAATCGCCTCTACCGCTTCTCCTTGACCTACAACACGTTTGTGTAACTCTTCTTCAAGTTGTAATAACTTAGAAGATTCCTCGGAAGCAATTTTAGATACCGGAATTCCAGTCCACATAGATACTACCGCTGCTACATCATCCACTGTAACTTTTGATTCGGCTTTACCTTGCTCTTCCTTCCAATTTTTTCTCGTAGTTTCAATTTCATCTTTTAGCTTTTGCTCTGTATCTCTTAATGATGCTGCCTTTTCAAACTCTTGACCTGAGACAGCTGCATTCTTTTCAGAGCGTACATTTTCCAGCTTATCTTCAAGCGCTTTTAAGTTTGGTGGCACCGCGAATGAACGTAAGCGTACTTTAGAGCCCGCTTCATCAATCAAATCAATCGCCTTATCTGGTAAGAAGCGATCAGAAATATATCGGTCACTCATTTTTGCTGCCGCTTCAATAGCTTCATCTGTGATTTTCACACGGTGATGTGCTTCATAACGATCACGTAAGCCTTGAATAATTTGAATCGCCTCTTCTACAGTTGGCTCATCAACTTGAATTGGTTGGAAACGGCGCTCTAATGCCGCATCTTTCTCAATATATTTGCGATACTCATCTAGTGTTGTTGCACCAATACATTGAAGCTCACCACGAGCTAAAGATGGTTTTAAAATATTTGATGCATCGATGGCACCTTCTGCACCGCCAGCACCGATTAATGTGTGCAATTCATCGATAAATAAAATGACATTACCAGCTTGGCGAATTTCATCCATTACTTTTTTCAAGCGATCTTCAAATTCACCGCGATATTTTGTTCCAGCAACAACCGTCCCCATATCAAGTGTCATGACACGTTTATCACGAAGAATTTCTGGCACTTCATTATTAATAATTTGCTGTGCTAAGCCTTCAGCGATAGCTGTTTTACCAACACCTGGCTCACCGATCAATACAGGGTTATTTTTTGTACGGCGCGACAGTACCTCGATAACACGTGTAATCTCCTTGCTTCGACCAATAACCGGATCTAGAGTACCTTCACGAGCAATTTGTGTTAAATCACGCGCAAGGCTATCTAAGGTAGGTGTATTGGCAGCCTGTGCAGCTTGTTGACCCGATTGAGCATTGTCATTATTGCCTAATAGCAATAGCACTTGCTGACGAGCCTTATTCAATCCGACACCAGCATTATTTAATACACGAGCCGCTATCCCTTCACCTTCACGAATAAGCGCCAATAGTAAATGCTCTGTTCCAATATAGGAATGGCCTAATTTACGTGATTCATCAACTGATAGCTCTATTACTTTTTTAGCTCTAGGTGTGTAGTGGACAATTGGGCCAACATCCTCTTTACCCTTCCCTACAAGCTCTTCAATACCCGCTTCAATCATTTGTGGGCTAATATCAATGGCTTCTAATGCTTTTGCAGCAATACCGCCACCTTCGCGGATAAGCCCTAATAGAATATGCTCCGTTCCAATTGATTCGTGCTTCCAACGAATCGCCTCTTCTTGTGCAAGCTGTAATACTTTTTGCGCGCGTTGTGTAAAACGATTAAACATCAAATGAATCCTCTCCTTTTCCCCGAATAATAGGCTTACTCATATTTTCTTGAGATAGTGCCTCACGAAGCATTTCAGCTCGTACGCGATCTCGCTCAGCAGGCGGCAAAACGTCCCCTGCATAATTCTGTAAAAACCCAGGTTGCATACTGACTACACATTCGTTTAATTTGGTCGCTTTAATACCTTCAATTAACTGTAAATCTACTCCTAAACGAACATTGGATAAACAGGTAGCAGCTTCCTCACTCGTTAAAACTCGAGCATATGTTAACGTACCTAAAGCACGGTACACACGGTCTTCTAGGGCAAGCTCTGCTTTTTCCATTAACTTGCCTCTTGCATGTCGTTCTTTTTGAATTATTTTCTCAGCGACACTTTGGATGTCCGCTAAAATGTCATCTTCTGTTTTTCCTAGTGTAATCTGATTTGACACTTGGTAAACATTACCTATATTTTCGCTACCTTCCCCATATATTCCTCTTACCGTCATTCCTAATCGTGTCATTGCATTAATGATTTGATTCATCTGACCCGTAAGTGTAAGGGCTGGCAGGTGCATCATGACAGATGCTCGTAAACCCGTACCAATATTTGTTGGGCAACTTGTTAAATAACCAAATGTATCTCGGAACGCATAAGGCAGAGCTTTCTCTAAGGTACGATCAATTTTATTGGCCTGCTCGTATGCCTTTTGAAGTTGAAAACTCGCTGTCATACATTGAATGCGTAAATGGTCTTCTTCGTTCACCATAATGCTAATTGATTCGTCATCCGATAAGAGCATGGAGCCAACTTGCTCTTTTTTTGCAAGCTGAGGACTAATTAAATGTTTTTCTACAAGTATTTGACGTTGTAAAGGCGTTAAATCCTTAATAGCAAAATATGAATAATTTCCTTGAAGTTCTGTACTGTCCTTTATTGCATGTGTAACTGCCTGTTCTACATGTAATGCTTCATCCTCTGTAAAGGCTAATGGAAAACGATAACCATTTAAATTTCGAGCAAGGCGGATGCGTGTACTAATGACAATATCTGAATAATCGTCCTCCACACTCATCCATGTTGGTGTAGCACGCTCTAAAAACGATTCAATCATCACGACACATCACCACCTTCAAATTGTACCTGTTTCTCAAGTTCCTTCACTTCATCACGGAGCTCAGCTGCCTCTTCAAAATGTTCTTTATCTACAGCAATCTTCATACGTTTACGAATATCCTCAATTTGCTTTTTGATGACATAAACATTGCTCCTGGCGCCGGGCATTTTCCCTATATGTTGAGGTCCAGCCTGTATACGATTAAAGAGCTTCGGTAAGTGCTCACTAAAGGTGTCATAGCAGCTAGGGCATCCAAATTTACCTTCTTTTAAAAACCGTTTATACGTAAATCCACATTGTGGACATGTTTGCGGTTGTGGTGGTGCTTGCTGCTTTTCACCCACTTTTTGTTGCTGCCATGTAGGTGAGCCAAACCAATTAGATAATAGCTGTTGAATAGATACTGGCTCTTGCTTAAATTCAGCATGAAATGGATGGAACTGCGAGGCGCAGACGTCACAATAATGGTGCTCCACCTTTTGACCACTTTGAACTTGTGTTACAGTAACCGTCGCATTACGCTGCTTACAATGTTCGCAAATCATTTCCATCACCTCTTTTATTTTTGCTGTTCATATTTAATCGTTGTTAGCATCGCTCGTAAAATTTTTGCTCGAATATGATCCCGTAACGGGAGTTGCAAATCGATAGTTGAGCGATCAACTGCCGCTAATATTATTTTCGCTTCTCGCCTTGAAATTACCTGCTCATCAATTAGTCGATAAACTAAATCTTCTGCCATTATTTGCGATGCCCCACCTTCAATTTGCCTGAGGACATCATCGATTAGATCAATTTGTGAATTCGCGCGGACACGTAAAATTCGAATGTATCCACCACCACCACGTTTGCTTTCAACAAGGTAACCTCGTTCGGCAGTAAATCTTGTATTAATTACATAATTTATTTGTGAGGGCACGCACTGAAATTTATCTGCGATTTCACTACGTTTTATTTCAATATGCCCTTCTCCACCTAATTCAAGTACTTGCTTTAAGTAGCCTTCTATGATGTCTGATATATTACGCATTTTAGGAATACACCTCGCTTACTACACTGACTTTGACTATCTTTGACTTTCTTTGAGTATATTATACAAAACGCTTGAAAATAATTGCAATTATTTCGCACACAGAAAAAAATCCAACGAATGCTTTAGCTATAAGATACCCTTATTGGCAAAAGAAAAAACGCAAGCATATGCAACTAGCATATACTTGCGTTTATAGAAATTATACCCAGCGACCAACAATTGGATAACGCCAAGACTCATCAGATAAAGCCTTCACAATACCGATAATTGGCGCAATAAAATACATAATCCCAAAAACAATTAAGAACGGTAAACCAATGAGTAGGAAGCTAAAAATACCCGAAATTGTAAGTAAAACTATCATCACTACTTGGAACAACAAGGCTTGCATAGAAATGCTCTTTACCTCTTCCTCCGAACTAATTAAGAAAAATATAATAGGTACTAACCATGGCGCAAAAAATGCACTTGCGTGTATGATTACCTTAGACCATTTTGTTTCCATTTATATCAACCCTTCCATATAATTTTTTTATTTTATGTACTATTTTTTACGGAAATACACCTTAAATAGTTTCAATTTTAAATTGGATTTATAAATTTTTTTGAAAGGCATGTGATACTCGATGGAATTTAATAACACACTTGCAAATGAATATGAAAAAGGTATTCGTCGCACGCTACCTAGCTACGATGCAATGCTACGTTTAACACAAACCTTTTATCAATCTGCATTACCTGAGGACGCTGAATTTTTAATAGTTGGCTCCGGAAGCGGTAATGAAATTTTACAGCTCGCCGAGCAAAGACCTCATTGGTCATTTGTTGGTATCGATCCATCAGAAGCGATGCTACAAATTGCTGGCGAACGTTTAAAGTCTCTACCTAATAATATTTCTTTATATCAAGGAACTATACTGGATACTCAGCTACCTTCAGTAAAATTTGATGCGGCAAGCTGTGTACTAGTGCTTCACTTTATACAAGATGATCAAGAGAAGCTTGCAACATTAAAAAAAATAGCAAATAATTTAAAGCCTGGTGCTCCATTTGTGCTCGTCTCAAAATACGGGCAGCCGGGTACTTTAGAAACCGAGCTACAATTTGATTTATGGCGCGCTTATTGGCTACAGCATACAAAGCTATCACCATCAGACGTAGCGGAAATGGAGAAATCCATCCGTTCTCTTTCATTTATGTGTGAAGAGGACATATTAGCACTATTACAGCAGGCAGGCTTTACAAAACCATCTAGATTCTTTGCCACTACTTTATTTGGTGGTTGGATATGTTATAGAGAAAGCGTATAAAATTATTTCTTGTGAAGATCAATACACCTGTTAGGATAGAATTAAAAGAATTGAGGTGAATGCTGTGATACGCACTATTGGAATTACAAAAGATCAAAAACTTATAAAGGAATTTCCACTTGAAGATATACACAAAAACGAATTTGAATGGTACTGGGTCGATTTTAATTGTCCAACTGATGAGGAAGAACTACTGTTGGATTCGTTTTTCCACTTCCATCCACTCGCTATAGAAGATTGTTTAATGCGTTTACAGCGGCCAAAGCTCGATTTTTATGATGATTTCCATTTCTTTGTTATTCAAAGGATGAACGAAGAATTAACAGCTGAGGAAGTAAATATTTTTGTTTCTAATAAATTTATTGTTACGTTCCACAAAAATGTAGCACCGGAAATAGATCGAGTACAAATGATGTTAGAAAAGCAGCCAAAGAATTGGGAACGTGGCACAGTTTATTTAACGTACCAGGTAATCGATAAAATTGTTGATAACTATTTTCCACTTGTCTATAAAATTGAGGATCATTTAAATACACTTGAAGATGAGCTTACCTATCAAAGTAACCCCAATGCCATGAAAATTGTATTTGAATTCCGTAGTGATTTGCTCGATTTAAGACGCACCATTTTACCAATGCGTGATTTATTATATCGTATCCTTAACTCATACCGATTTTCACTTAAAAAATCAGAACGAGCTTATTTTGGAGATATTTACGACCATCTGCTAAAACTCACCGAAATGATCGAATCTAACCGCGAGCTCACTGCTGATATGCGTGATAGTTATATGGCGATGAGCTCTACTCGCATGAATGGCATTATGATGACCTTAACAATTGTTTCAACTATCTTTATTCCCCTAACATTTATTGCAGGTGTTTATGGAATGAATTTTGACCATATGCCCGAGCTACATGGGAAGTTTAGCTACTTTATCGTACTCGGAATTATGATTTTTATCGCATTATTCATGCTGGCAATCTTTAAACTTAAAGGCTGGTTCAATTTATTTAAAACTTAAAAGTAAACCATTTATTCATTTGTCGACAAGCTAAAGGCACCTTAGAGATTTTTTCCAAGGTGCCTTTCACTGTTAATAAGGACCGCGATCATCAACTTTATCATCACCTTGCTGTGGAAATAAAAAGTATGCGAGTACACCAGATACTAATGTTGCACAGATAGTAATTAATAGTTGATCTAAGTCTGGTACTTCAGCATAGTAGTTTCTTAACATGTAAACCGACCCAATTGCTACAATTACCATAACCGGAATGACAAATTTGAAACGTTTCTTCTCCATATAATACCTCCTCAACACTATTGTTACGTTCAAGCTAAACAGTTCGTATTTTACAGGTTTCCTATTTCAAATTCAATTTACCTATTACCTTTTTAGTAGTCTATTTCATGACTTTTAATCGACAATCATCTGTAACTAATAAAAAAAATATAGAAATAAACTAAAATTTCAACCAAAAACAGCACAAAAAATAGTAGAATATATTAAATACTATATATTCAGCAAATTAACAACCCAAGTAATTTAATAGGTATTTAGTTTACTATTCTATACATAATACGGACCTAAGGAATGGAGCAAACAACGATGAGTTGGTTTACAAAAAAGAACGATTCTAGCTACTCAATTACATTAGCACCTGAAAATTATAGGAGCGATGTACAATTGGATGTATCAAACCATCCAAAACTTCAAAAACAGTTACAGCTTTTAGATTTAACAATTGAGGATTTAGCCATCATTAAACAACTACAGCCTTTAGCTAAGGATTTAGTTCCTGAAATGGTGGATCAATTTTATGCAGCCATTAGTTTGAGCCAAGATTTGTTAAATATTATAAACAGAACATCACAAATCGAGCGTTTAAAAGTTACTTTACATAAACATTTAAGTGATATTTTTGAAAGTCATATTAATGACTCTTACATTAATGAACGAAAGGCAATTGCTGAAACTCATGTTCGAATTGGTCTACAATCGAAGTGGTATATCGCCTCATTCCAATCATTAACAACGACCTTTACACGCTTTACAAATGAGTTAGATGTATCAAAACATGATGCAATTCGTGCTATCAATGCCTTCTGCAAAATCATTAACTTCGAGCAGCAGCTTGTAATCGAAGCCTATGAAAAAGAAGAGGAACGCATTCGTACAGTAGAAGGTGAAACAAAGCATGCACTTGTTACTACCATTCAAAAAACGGCAGAGGAACTCAATGAGATTAGTGAAGAAACAGCAGCTTCTTTATTAGTCATTTCCTCTCAAACAGATGATATCGCAGTAGCTACGAAGCAAGGTTTAACCTTCGTTGCTGATACACAAGAAAAATCCAGACGTGGACAGCAGCAGCTGCAAGATCAAAATGATTTAATACAAGTAATTTTACAAAGTGTAAACAGTCTCGAAGTTACGATGAACCAGCTACGCACATCTTCTCAAAAAATATCGGAAATTGTAGGACTGGTCACAGGAATTGCCGATCAAACGAACTTATTAGCACTAAATGCTTCTATCGAGGCAGCCCGTGCAGGTGAGCATGGTAAAGGCTTCGCTGTTGTTGCAGAGGAAGTTCGTAAGCTTGCTGAAGAAACAAAAAATGCGGTACAAAATGTTTCTCATCTCATTAAAGAAACAGAAAGTAATATTACAACAATGTCGACTTCGGTTACTAACGTTGATCAAAAGATTCAACATAGTGTAGATACGCAAAACAGTTTATCTAAATCATTTAATGATATCGCCAATGCAGTTTCTGGCATTCAGCAGCAGTATGTAAATACATCCAGAGATATTTCAGCCATCTCTAATTTGATTACTGAACTGTCACAAGGCGCTACACTTGTTTCTTCTTCTTCCGATTCACTTATTAACGTGGTAAATGAATTACAAATGTAAGCACGAAAAAGGGAAACTGACAGCATACGTCAATTTCCCTTTTTATTTTTAATGCGGTAACTCGCGTTTTTGTTTACGATGTTCGCGTCTTGCTGGTCCCGTTTCAAACAGACGTTTTTCCGCATCTGTTTCAGGATAAATCGCCGGAACTGGCTTAGGTTTACCTTCATCATCCACTGCAACCATCGTTACAAAGGATTCCGTCGTTAATTTCTCCTCACCAGTTTCAATGTTTCGTGAAATAACTCGAACATAAACTTCCATTGAAGACCGTCCAGTTGACGAAACGATGCTTTCAATTTCTAAAATAGCCCCTACATGTGCTGGCGATAAAAAGTCAACCGAATCGATAGAAGCTGTGACTACATGACCTTTTGCATGTTTCATTGCTGTAATAGCAGCAATTTCATCAATATACGCTAACACTCTTCCACCAAAAATGGAGTTGTGATTATTTGTATCTGGCGGTAATACGAGACGAGTTTGAACAGTACGTGACTGGCTCATCGGTATTGCGTTGTTTGACATAATTCTTGCGACTTCCCTTCATGAATGTTCTTTCGTCATCGTATCGCAGAACAAGAGTTGTTGCAAACTAGAACGATTTTTTCATCGTAATTAATTTCATATCTGTCATTTCTTCGATTGCCCACTTAATGCCTTCACGACCGTAGCCACTCATTTTTACGCCACCATATGGCATATTATCAACCCTGAAAGTCGGAATATCATTAATCATAACAGCACCTGCCTGTAATTCATCCGCTGCATATAATGCATCTTGCAAAACATTCGTATAAATTCCAGCATTTAAGCCAAGGTCCGACTCATTCACTAGTCGAATAGCGTCATCTAATGTTTCATATGAAACAATTGAGACGATTGGTGCGAATGTTTCCTGACAAACAACTTTCATATTTGCCGTCACATTCGTCATTACAGTCGGCGTTAAAGTACGTTCCGTAAATGTTCCTCCTGTAGCAACTACCGCCCCTTGCGACTTTGCTTCCTCAATCCATTGACGAATACGCTCAACTTCTTTTTGGTTAATCATTGCACTAACATCAGTATTTGTATCTAGTGGGTCACCTACCACTAATTTCTCTGTCTCGGCAACAAACGCCTTTGTAAATTCATCCATAATAGATGTGTGTACATAAATACGTTGTAAGGAGATACAAACTTGTCCAGCAAAATTAAAGGCACCACTGACACAAAGCGAAATAATTTTATCAATTGGTGTCGACGGCTCGACAATTACTGCCGCATTGGAACCAAGTTCTAAAGTAACTTTACGCAAACCTACTTTTTCTTTAATGCTCAATCCAACTTTACCGCTTCCCGTGAATGTTACCTTTTTCACAAACGGGTGAGTCACAAGTGTATCACTTAGCTCTCCACCGCTACCTGTAATAATTTGAAGCGCACCATTAGGTAGACCTGCTTGCTGGAAAATTTCCGCCATTACGATAGAACTTAATGGCGTTTGCGTCGCTGGCTTTAATACAACCGTATTTCCAACTGCAAAGGCAGGACCTAATTTATGTGCCACTAAATTAAAGGGGAAATTAAAGGGTGTAATGGCTGAAATTACACCTAGAGGCTCTAGCTTTGTCCAGCCAATACGATCTCCTGCCCCAGGTGCAGCATCCATCGGTACCGTTTCACCCTTTGCTTGCTTAGCCCCCTCTGCAGCAAATTGGTATGTTGCTATTGTGCGTTCTATTTCAGTTAAACCTGCTGATATTGGTTTACCTGCCTCTAAAGCTAAAATTTCAGCTAATTCCTCTTTACGCTGGCGCATTATGTCGACCACTTTATACAATATTTCGGCACGTTCGTAGGCTGTTGTCTTTTTAAACGTTTGGAATGCCTCCTGAGCACCTTCGATTGCTCGTTCAACGTCAGAAATTGACGCCTTAGCTACCTTTGCAATAACCTCACCACTATAGGGTGATTTCAGTTCATATGTTTCCTTTGCGTTCTGCCACTCGCCATTCATCCAAAGTTTTGTTTCCTTCATCCTTCAAATGCACCTCCAAAAATCAAGTTCTTCTTTATTTTATCACGAAGAACTTGCTGCTACAGCTGCTGCACTTACTGCTGCGAACATTGCTGCCTGCTGTGCTTGAATTAGCAATTCAATGGATGACATGATTGACATTGATAAGGATTGTTGTACATTCGCCATATCATAAATAGCAATTTGTGTGGCCATAAATAACACAAATTCACGATGCCATTTTAAAAGTTTCATACCCTTTAACTCATGATATAAATCAACAATCTGTTGAAGCTGTGCTTGATTCACTTCAAGGATTGCTAAAAAGCCCAGTAATGGATAATGCATCGCCTTGACCTTTACATCTTGATTTTTTAGTGTGTCACGAATCGTTACAACATTAGGCACTAACTTATTATCATATTGAGGTGATAAGAAAGTCAGTACTTGTGATAGCCATTGAAGCTCATTGCCTGCATTAAAATTATACGTACGTAGTTCTTTATAATAACGATTCATTGTTTCTGCACGTAGCTCAACGTCGTCAGATTGGCTACTTAACAATACGGCATAGGGAATATCATCGTACGATGTTAAAAATCGGTGGTGCTTGCGGATTGCATCAAATAATGCGCGTGCTACCTGTGCATGTGCACGTTTCTCATTTTCCTCTTCCGTTAAAAACTGTGCACCTATAAAACTAAAATTCCCGCTTCTGAACTTTACCTCTTTCATTATGCTAACGTTCGTCAGTAAATTTCTCACCGCTCGTTCTGTATCCTCTTGCTCCATCAAATTTGCAGCAATACTATAACCTACCGTCGTTCGTAACGGAGATGACCATGACGTTTGCTTTTTCATTTCTTGTAATACTTTTTTATATTTAACGGAATCAAAGGGTTTCCCAGATGCCACATATTTGCTAGCGATTGCCAACACAATTTTACGATCAACCGTCCGACCGACAGCCTTTGAGACATCCTCCACAGTACTTGTAAACTGATTTTCAATCATAACAAAGTCCATGTTTAACACGCTCCTTTTTCCATATTTACGTAATATATTACCGAAAAGATTCAACTGTTTTTTTAAAAATTAAACCTTCCATACACTTTTTCCAGAAGAATGAACATAAAAAAAAGCGGCAATATTTTTGCCGCTTTCCATAAAAGAAAATTTGCTTAATTGCTTGTTCGGTGTACTTAAATTAATCCTAATTCTTTTAATTCCTCTGCGGAAAAGGCTCTTGATCTTGTTAAAAACCTCTTACCTTCAACGCCTTCCAGTGAAAACATACCACCTCTACCGTCGACGACGTCCAAGATTATTTGTGTATGCTTCCAATAATCATATTGATTTTTATGCATGTAGAAGGCAGCACCACCAATCTCTCCAAGACAAACATCCTGGTCACCTAATAGTAAGTCTCCCTCTGGATAACACATTGGCGAGGAGCCGTCACAGCATCCACCTGATTGATGAAACATAATGGGCCCGTGCTTTTCTTTCAATAATTCGATTAGTGCTAGCGCTTCTTCTGTTGCCAAAACACGCATGACCACGCTCATGCACCTCCCTACTAATTAGAAGAAGCCAAGTTTGTTTTCGCTGTAGCTAACTAATAAGTTTTTCGTTTGCTGATAATGCGCTAACATCATCTTATGGTTTTCACGACCAACACCTGACATTTTATAGCCACCGAACGCTGCATGTGCAGGATAAGCATGGTAGCAGTTTGTCCAAACACGCCCAGCTTGAATACCACGACCGAAGCGATATGCCGTATTCATATCACGTGTCCATACACCTGCGCCTAAACCGTATAGTGTGTCATTTGCAATTTCTAATGCTTCCTCTTTTGTTTTAAATGTTGTTACGGCAACAACTGGCCCGAAGATTTCTTCTTGGAAAACACGCATTTTATTATGTCCTTTGAAGACAGTCGGCTTAATGTAGTAACCATTTTCAAAACCTGATCCTACATTATTTTTCTCTCCTCCAATTAGACATTCTGCACCTTCTTGCTTACCAATATCTAAATAAGAAAGGATTTTTTCCATTTGCTCACTCGAAGCCTGCGCTCCCATCATCGTATTCGGATCAAGTGGATTCCCAACTTTAATCGCTTCAACACGCTGTAGGACGCGTTCCATAAATTTATCGTAAATAGACTCTTGAATGATTGCACGAGAAGGACATGTACATACTTCACCTTGATTTAGGGCGAATAATACAAAACCTTCAACTGCTTTATCTAAAAAGGCATCGTCTTCATCCATAATATCTTCAAAGAATATATTTGGTGACTTACCACCCAATTCTAATGTAACTGGAATAAGATTTTGTGAAGCATATTGCATAATTAAGCGACCTGTCGTAGTTTCACCAGTAAAGGCAATTTTGCCGATCCGTGGATTCGATGCTAATGGTTTTCCTGCTTCTAAACCAAAGCCATTCACAACATTAAGTACGCCCGATGGCAATAAATCTTCTATTAATTCAATGAACACCATTATCGAAGCTGGCGTTTGCTCTGCAGGTTTCAACACAACACAGTTTCCAGCTGCCAGTGCAGGTGCTAGCTTCCAAACGGCCATTAATAACGGGAAATTCCAAGGGATAATTTGACCTACTACCCCAATTGGTTCATGGAAATGATAAGCGACTGTATCATTATCGATTTGGCTTACCGCGCCTTCTTGTGCACGTAAAGCCCCCGCAAAATAACGGAAATGATCAATCGCAAGAGGGATATCTGCATTTAATGTCTCACGTACCGCTTTTCCGTTATCCCAGGTTTCGGCAACGGCTAGCTTTTCTAAGTTTTGTTCTATGCGGTCCGCAATTTTAAGTAAAATGTTTGCACGCTCTGTTGGAGATGTTTTGCCCCATTCTTCTTTTGCGGCATGTGCTGCATCAACTGCAAGTTCAATATCCTCAGCAGTAGAACGAGCTAATTGTGTAAAAACTTGTCCAGTAACAGGTGTAACATTATCAAAGTATTGTCCTTTCACTGGAGGTGTCCATTCCCCACCAATGTAATTTTCATATTTTTCTTTGAATTGAACTACCGACCCTTCAGTGTTTGGAAATGCATAAACCATTTTACTTCTCCCCTTTACACAAAATAATGAGAAAATAATCTACAAAAATCACCATTTTCATCGAAATAACGATATTTTCATAGATACCCTCTTACTCAATATATTGTCAGAAACAAAGAATAATTTCAACTTTTTAAAATTTTTTTAAATTAATACTGAAATCTATTCTTGAATCGATTATTCTTCGGCATAATAGCCTCTAGAATCGACTTTGTGATTAGGCTTGCAAAGTGGCTTATATTTGTTAGAAAAGCTTCTAGGATTCACGGTTTGACCAACTATAATGTATACTTAAAAATAATATAAATGTATAGGAGAACAGTATGCGGATTAATAAATATTTAAGTGAGACAGGCATTATATCTCGTCGAGGCGCAGATAAATGGATAGCAGAAGGTAAAGTAACGATTAATGGTGAACTTGCTACAGTCGGCAGTCAGGTTGAGGCTGGTGATATGGTTTGCGTTGATGGAAAAGAGGTAAAAAAAGAAGAACAGCTCGTTTATATTGCCTTAAACAAACCAGTAGGAATTACAAGCACAACTGAACGTCATATAAAAGGAAATGTCGTTGATTTCGTCAACCACCCTCTTCGTATTTTCCATATTGGACGACTAGATAAAGAGTCAGAAGGGCTATTATTATTGACTAACGATGGGGACATCGTCAATAAGATTTTACGTGCAGAAAACCATCACGAAAAAGAATATATCGTGCAAGTTGATAAACCTATTACGGAGCAATTTATAAAGAAAATGGGCGCTGGTGTAGATATTTTAGATACTACAACCCTACCTTGTCATGTTGAAAAAATATCTGATAAAGTCTTTAAAATCATTTTAGAGCAAGGCTTAAACCGTCAAATACGTCGTATGTGTTCAGCGCTTGGGTACTCCGTTAAACGTCTACAACGCATTCGTATTATGAATATAAAGCTTGGCAATTTAAAAGTTGGACAGTGGCGCGATTTAACAGACAAAGAACGAACAGAACTATTCAGACTACTTAATTACACACCAAAATAAAGCCATTTAAGGGGATGGGACTATGCTGTCAATTCAAAGCACTGAGCAGTTAACCGGTGCACGTATTAGCGGTGATTTTTGGGATTTAGATGAGCTGATTAATGCTATTTACAAAATAACTGGTGATGAAAACAAGTATTATGATTATCAAGGAGCGCGCTTTCGCATTCTTAGTGTTTGTTATAATCTCCGTCAAGCTGCCAAGGGGAAGCATCAGCTTGAGTTTGTTAGCAACGGGCTCAATAAAAGTGTTCTGACACAGCATGAACTAATTTTCCCTAACAAAAATGCTTATTTCGCAGCAGAGATTCTTTGGCCAGAGCTAATCTTTACTGCTATCGCATTAAACGATTTCATTCGCCTACATCAAGAGCTAATTGATTCTTCTGATTGGAATATTGACGTTGCCACAATTCGTAAATTCCAGGCAGCTGTTGCAAATTGTTTAGAGCAGGAGCTCCATGAAGATGAATACTTAGTATTTTTAAGAATGCTGCACACTAAAAGTCCATTAACATTCCGTTATGCCACACAGTATGTAGATGTTTTAAATCTTGAGTATATTCATTTAAATTTAGAGGCACGTAAAGCTCATTTAGCGGCATTTGCTCTGCGCTTGATGTTAGAAGATGATGAATATGTAGCGTTAAAATCACAGCTCATGGAAGTTGCGATGACTACAAAAAAAGCGTTACATGAAATTGAAATTAACACTAATTATCCTGAAACTATTTTGTGGTAGATAGAAAGAGCCGTCTCAATTAATTTTGAGACGGCTCCTTTTCTTCTATATTGTCGTGTAAGCCATTTTTCGAATAACTTCCTCGTGCTGTGGATAGTCAGCTAATAGCTCAACTTGTGTAAATAATTCGAAGTCTTCAAAGTCAAAGCCAGGTGCAACCATACAGCCTACTAAACTAAATGTATCTGCATCCTCTACGGATGAGCCAAATATAGTATTTTTCGGTACTGCGATTTGTGGTACTTCTCCTGCCTCTACATTTAATCCAAGCTTCTTCGCCTCATATGTACCATCCGGGAAAATCATATGGACCGTTAGTGGGCTGCCAGCATGATAATACCAAAGCTCGTCTGATTTCAAACGATGCAAATGCGATATATCCTGTGAACGTAGTAAGAAATAAATACTTGTATAAATAGGTCTCTGTACATCTCTTACAGCCATATCGTCCGATGCCCGAAACGAGGATATATAGTACCCTCCTTCAGGATGCTCTGCTAAATTTAATTTTTCGATAAAATATTGTGCTGAATACTTCATACAACATCACTCCTTTCTTCCACATTACCAAATAATAAAAGATGAAAGCTACTCCTATTTTGTCAATTTGATAAGTAGTATCCGTCGTTTGGGCCTTTCTTTCCGTCGCTTTGATAATTATCCGTCGCTCTGGACCTGCTTTCCGTCGCTTTGATTGTTCTATCCATCGTTCTGGACCTGCTTTCCGTCACTTTGATTGTTCCATCCGTCGCTCTAGCCCTTCTATCCTTCACTTTAACATTTCTATCTGTCGGTTCACTCCTCCGTTTATACGAAAAAAGACGTCCCAAAAATTGAGACGCCTTCTCCCTCTATAAACCACCTAAATAAGCAGCCTTTACTTGGTCACTCTCTTGAAGCTCTTTTGCTGTACCTGATAATACAATACGTCCCGTTTCAAGTACGTACGCACGATGCGCTACCGATAATGCCATATTCGCATTTTGCTCAACAAGCAATACAGTTGTGCCCTCTTTGTTGACTTGCTCAATAATATTAAAAATATTTTTTACCATGAGTGGCGCAAGTCCCATTGAAGGTTCATCCATTAATAACAATTTCGGTTTTGCCATTAATGCTCGCCCCATCGCTAGCATCTGCTGCTCACCGCCCGATAATGTACCTGATTGCTGTTTCCGACGTTCGAAAAGACGTGGGAATAGTTCAAACACATGATCCATATCTTTTTTTATGCCAGCCTTATCGTTGCGAAGGTATGCGCCTAGCTCTAAATTTTCCTCAACGGACATATTGGCAAAAACACGGCGCCCCTCTGGAACATGTGAAATGCCTGATTTTACTATTGTCTGTGCAGCCTTCCCTGCGATAGAGAAGCCTTCATATTCAATGATGCCACCCTTTGGTTTTAATAGGCCCGACAATGTTTTTAATAATGTACTTTTACCAGCACCGTTTGCACCGATTAACGTTACGATTTCACCCTCATTTACTTCTAAAGAGAGGTCCTTTAATGCTTGAATATTACCGTAAAATACATCTATATTTTGTACTTTTAGCATTAGCTGATAACCTCCTCACCAAGGTAAGCTTCAATTACCTTTGGATTGTTGCGAATCTCTTCTGGTGTCCCATCTGCGATTAATTGTCCGTGATCGAGCACGTATATACGTTCACAAATCCCCATAACTAAGCTCATATCGTGTTCAATTAGAAGAATTGTTAAGCCAAATTCTTTACGAATAAACGCTATTAATTCCATTAAATCATGCGTTTCCTGCGGGTTCATCCCTGCTGCAGGCTCATCCAATAAAAGTATCTTAGGTTTTGCAGCTAGGGCACGAGCAATTTCTAATCGGCGCTGCATCCCATAAGGTAAATTTTTTGCAAGCTCATCCTTATAAACATCTAAACCAAAGATTTTTAGAAATTCAATAGATTGATGCTCCATTTCTGCCTCACCTTTAAAATGATTCGGCAAGCGGAAAATGGAAGACCACATAGAATGCTTGGCAAGCGAATGGTTCGCTACCTTAACATTATCTAAAACAGATAGCTCCTTAAATAAACGAATATTTTGGAACGTACGGCTAATACCTTTTTGTGTTACTTGATATGGTGCAAGCCCGTTCAACTTTAAACCGTCAAATGTAATCGTGCCCTCCGTTGGCATATACACTCCAGTAAGCATGTTAAAGCTAGTTGTTTTACCAGCACCGTTGGGCCCTATAAGACCTACTAGCTCCCCTTGATTCAGGTACATATTAACGCCCTGTACCGCCTTTAAACCACCGAATTGAATGCCCATGTTTTCTACATTGATAAGAAGGTTTCCAGCCATTATTTTGTACCTCCTTTTTTACCAAACTTAAATAAGTCCGTAACTTCTTTTGTTCCCATTAACCCTGTTGGGCGATATAGCATTACGACTATTAATACTAAACTGTAAATAATCATACGTGTTTCTGGGAAGTTTGCTAGATATGCTGAGACTACTGTTAAGAAAATAGCTGCGATGACAGATCCTGAAAGACTTCCTAAGCCACCAAGTACTACAAAGATTAAAATATCAAATGATTTTAAGAACCCGAAAGTTGTCGGTTGAATAATGTAAAAGTTATGTGCAAAAATGGCCCCTGCAAGACCGGCGAAGAAGGAACCTATCGCAAAAGCTACAACTTTATAGTAGGTTGTATTAATACCCATTGCATCTGCCGCAATTTCGTCCTCACGAATCGATATACATGCGCGTCCATGACGTGAATTCGTAAAGTTCGAGATGACTAAAATTGTTAGAACAACACCTATGAATGCATAAGACCAGTTTGATAAATATAGAACCTGCATCCCTGCCGCGCCACCAACATAGTCCGTATTTAAAAAGATAATACGTATAATTTCCGCAAAACCAAGCGTGGCAATTGCTAAATAGTCACCCTTTAAACGTAATGTCGGAATACCTACGATTAAACCTGCTACAGCTGCTGCTAATGCCCCTAAGAAAATAGCTAATGGGAATGGAAGCAATAGCTTAGTGGTAATAATTGCAGAAACATATGCTCCAACTGCTAAGAAACCGGCATGCCCAATCGAGAATTGACCAGTAATCCCAATAACGATATGCAAGCTGACCGCAAGCATGATGTTAATACACATTGTGATCAACATATTTTGATAGTAAATATCGAGAATGTTTGTAGAAATAAGGATTTGAACAACTGCATAGATGACTAGCGCTAATACGGCATAGCCCCAGAAAACTTTAGACTTTTTCATCATTACCGCTCACCTACACTTTCTCACGGGCATTTTTACCAAAGATACCCGATGGTCTGAAGATTAAAATTAAAATTAAAATAACGAATGCCGCTGCATCGCGCCATAAAGAGAAACCAAGTGCACTTACTAATGATTCCACTACACCTAACAACATACCGCCAACCATAGCACCTGGAATAATCCCAATACCACCAAGTACCGCGGCGATAAAGGCTTTAACCCCTGGAATAACGCCCATTAATGGATCTATTTTCGTATAGTAAACACCAAAGATAACGCCTGCTGCTCCAGCTAGAGCAGAACCAATCGCGAATGTTGCTGAAATTGTATTATCTACGTTAATACCCATTAAACGTGCTGCATCTGCATCATGAGAAACCGCACGCATCGCTTTCCCGATTTTAGTTTTATGTACGATGAATTGTAAAAGAATCATCAGTACAATTGCTACAGATAAAATTAATATTGATGTACTACTGATTTGAACACCAAAAACATCAAATGATTTATTTGTAATGACTTCAGGATATGCAGCCGGTTGCGCACCTCTGAAGTAGATCGTTGTATATTCAATTAGTAGCGATACACCTATTGCCGTAATTAAAGCTGCAATACGTGTAGCATTTCGTAAACGCTTATAAGCAATACGTTCTATTAAAACACCAAAGATTGCACAGACCACCATCGCCAATAATAGCGCTGGGAAGAAGCCCAGCTCCCATTTAGCAATTGCGTAAAAGCCAATAAATGACCCAATCATGAAAACATCACCGTGGGCAAAGTTGATCAGCTTAATAATCCCGTATACCATCGTATACCCTAGCGCTATTAATGCGTAGATACTACCTAGTGAAATACCGTTCACAAGCTGCTGTATCCATTCCATAAGCGTTCACTCCCCTTTATTTTTCTGAAAAATGCAAAAATAGAATTTACTACTACATGTTATTATTGAAAATAGAGTAAATTGTGTCGTCTTTAAAAATTTTTTTCTTGGTCTATCTAGCAATCTCGCTTTAGATATTTTGAACACGGTAATGAAACTATATCCGCATTCATCTCATCACCTTCAATGGCGAGAGCCTCACTGAATGAAGGTAACATAAAAAGGAAGGCGTGTTTACCCGCCTCCCCTTGCCAAGAAAACATTAAGGATTAACTTTAGAGTTGAACACTTGTTTACCGTCTTTAAATTCAAGAACTGTTGCTGTTTTAATTGGGTTATGATTTTCGTCAACCGAGAAAGTACCTGTTACTAAAGAAAGATCTTTTGTGTCAGCTAAAGCAGTTTTAATAGCTTCCCCATCCGTAGAGCCAGCTCGCTTAATAGCATCCGCAATGTAGTAAATTGTGTCATAGCCAAGTGCATTGAATGCATCTGGTGCTTTATCACTGTTCGCTGCTTTAAACGCCTTTACAAAATCTTGAATTTTTTGATCTGGATCTTCTGCAGAATAATGGTTTGTGATATACGTGTTATTCAGCGCTTTCGCACCAGCTAGTTCAACTAAAGTTGGTGAATCCCAACCGTCAGCCCCCATCAATGGAACATCGATGCCCATTTCACGTGCTTGTTTAACAATTAAACCAACCTCTTCATAGTATCCTGGGATAAAGATAAAGTCTGGTTTAGCTGCTTTAATATTTGTTAATTGTGTACGGAAGTCAGTATCCTTAGCGACATATGCCTCTTCTTTTACAACTTTCCCACCATTTTTAGTGATTGTATCTTTAAATGATTTTGCTAAACCTTTTGCATAGTCAGATGCGTTGTCCGCAAAAATAGCTACATTTTTAGCTTTCAATTCACCTGAAGCGAAGTTCGCCGCTACAATCCCTTGGAATGGGTCAATGAAACAAGTACGGAATGCATATTCGTTAACGCTATCATCATCATTGACTGTAATGTTAGGAGCAGTACCTGAACCTGTAACAATCGGGATTTTATTGCTGTTCGCAATTTGAACAGTAGCAACTGTATTACCAGAAGTCGCTGGAGCTAGCATTGCTACTACTTTATCTTGTGTTGCTAGTTTAAGAGCTGCTGCAGTAGCCTCTGAGTTTTCAGATTTGTTATCTACTTTAACAAGCTCAATTTTTTTACCGTCGATTCCGCCTTTATCATTAATTTCTTTAACTGCTAGGTCTGCACCTACACCAATCGAAGAACCATAAGAAGCTACGTTCCCCGAAAGTTCTAAGTTTGCACCGATTTTAATAGTATCACCGTCAGAACCACCACCTGATGATGACCCTCCTCCTGAACTTGAACTATCTCCGCCACCACAGCCAGCAAGAACTCCTGCAAGTAGTGAAGATGCAACTAGAAGTGAGCCAAACTTTTTAAGCTTTTTGTTCTCTCTCATAATTTTATTCCCCCTAGAATTTTCTCAAATATTAGATATTTCAGATAATTATAAACAATTAATAGCATTTGCTCAATAACAAAAATAACCAAAATTATAATTTATAACTATCTATCTTTAAGTGAATCAAACTATTATTCATTTAGGACTTTTACATTGTAAAACATTCTTTATATTTAGTCTAGAGTGATTTTTCTGTATAATTAGTAATTTGTGAATTATCCATTAATTTATTGTGAATATTCATACAAACCTATCATTTCCGATTATTTTTTTCGATAAAGTCTCGTAAAAAGAAATCAGAAATTGCATGATCTAGAATATCAGGTACTAAAATGGTTGTGTTTATATGAAATTACTAATAACTATTTATTACCTAGGAAATAAATAGAAGTAGAGGGGTAATCATCGGTCTTTTGCTTTTAGTCGCTAAACCTTCATCAATTATGCCTTGGCATTATTGTGCCCGGAATCGGAAAAAAATTAAAAAAGCTTAAAGCTGGACTATTGCTCAGCTCTAAGCTTTTTTCAATGCAAACACACAGAGGCGCTCGTTAATATTTGTTTCATTTTCAAGATGGACCTCATGGATTAATTCAAAAGGTGTACCATGATGTAAAAACTGCAAATAATCATATGGTGGGTAGTATAAAATAATATGAATTTCGCGCATATGCAATTCATAAGACTTCCAAATATTATGAATAACTGTACGGAAAATATTGATTGAAAACGGATTAAAGAAAAAGAAAACTGTGTCGCATGGTTGTATAGCATAGTCTTCCGCTATTGAATGAATAAAGGAAATCGGAGCTTGAGCACTCTTCTTTTGAAGATAGTTCTTTTTATTATTCTCTGCCTCTGTATAAAAACCTGCATCCATTTCTACCCCAATTGTAGGAATATGAAATTTGTGATGTACATAAATAGGGACTCTCCCTTTTCCACATCCCATATCAATAAATACTGGATGATCAGGCATTTCATACTCCGAAAATAATTGTTCTAAGCCAGCATATGGCGTTGGCTCATAGCGATGGTAGTGAGCTAGCTTCGGGAAGCCGTATTGTTCACCTACTGTGTTAATATGTAAACATTTATCAAATTGATGTTCATTCATAATAAAACTCCTAAAAAAAAGAATGATTAATTGTAGCACGATAAAAAGCAAAAACCATACCCAAAAGTTTCGGATATGGTTATTTTTTAACGACCTCTTCGCTTAAATTTTAAAACAAAGAAAAGCGCTGCTATTAATAAGGCAAAACAAACAATCATTGTAAGAATTGTATTTTTATCAATAACAGTTTCTTGCTTTAATTGCTCATCGCCTTGGTTAGGCCACATGGGTCCTCCATTTTGGTCAGGTCGTTGCACAGGTTCTCCCTGATTATCGCCATTTTGATTAAATGGAGGGGCTTGTAAAGGATCAAAATCTTCTGGCATTTGATCCAGATCGAAGTTCTCTGGTCTTTGTGTCGGGATGTCCATGTCACCATTTTCGTTTAAATTAGGCATTCCCATATTTTCTTGTGATGCTGTAGTTGCTTCCACAACAAGTTCCCCTGACAGCTGTTTTAAAATAGAGTCAGAGCGTTGTTTTGCAAATTCAGAGAGACTATTTTCTCCTTCTACTGCTTCTATAAACTGTTCTGTTGTAGAGAATTTTGTAGTATCTGCTTCCACATAAGTTGTTAATAGCAATGCTAATTGTTTCGTAATGTTCTTTACGTTATCTTCTGTTAAGTAATTAGTCGCTAGCTCTTCTAAATAAGCTTCGTATTTAGCACGATACTCTTCATTTGAGAGTAAGGCGTTTAATAGCGGCCGCTCCTCTAATGTTGTGCCAGATATAGGTGTAGTCACACTAAAGTTAATAGCACTATCTGCCATCAAATTGCTAGACATTTCAAACCCCATATTGAGTCCACCCTGATTCTGGTCACCATTTGGCTGTCTTCCTTGCTGTTGTTGCTTAACATTATTTGATCTATCTGATTTCTCATTCGTCTGTGTATTATCTAGCGTTTTTATATCAGCATTGGGCCGGATTTTATTATTGTCACCCATTCGACCGCCTCCAACACCAAAGCCACCAAAGGACATATTATAATCCCAAGGGATAATCGAAAACACACCACCGTTCTCATACAAATAGTAGTTGTGTTTCATATTTCCTTGGTAACTATCCAGATTTACAAGTGCTGTATTCACAGCAAAATAACGTAGCATTTCATCGACATCAATATATTTTTCTATATTATCGCCATTATTAATCGCTTCAATCATCTCAATAAATTTGGATTGATCAATATTGCCTTCGTTCGTTTTTAAGCCTATTCCCGTATAATCAGCTATATTATCACTAATATATTTTAAATCACTACCTGTTCCATCTGGCTTAAATAAAAATCCATCATTAGAACCGTAATTATTAGCTAGGAAAGTTTCATCTACAGCTTCTACCCCTAAAAATAGCCCACGCTCTTCCCCATTTACAGTTACGTTCATATATGAATGGGCTGGTGTTGGTAGCCCCATCTGTTCCATGAGCTCATAAGAAATATATTCTCGCATTAATGTTGAGTCACTGTAATTATTGTTTAAATTAATCTTTTTTAAGCCATATAAGCTTTGTGTATCATCGTAATAATCGAAATCAATTTTTAAACTATAGCGATCTGAGTCGCTCGCAACTACTGAACGCAATGATAAGTTTCCTTTTGTGCGAATTGCTACATTTTCTATTTTCTTACCATTTACCGTAATATTCGCCTTCTTTAGCTCCTCTGCTGCCGCATTTTCTAGCATGTCCGCCCAATCTTCTTCGGCTATTTCAATATCTACCGTCGTTACCTTATTCTTATTAAACACAATGGTCTCATAGGAAAACTCGGTATTTTTCGTTTCAATGCCTACGTTTGGAAGCACAGCATACATCATGACAAAGAGAAGTAGAAGAATCGCCATACAAAAATAGACAACCCTTGTTTTAATCATTTATTGCACCTCTCTTCACTCTAGAGTGGTTACTAAGCAGTGAAATTACCATCATAACTAAGCATTACTGCAGATTTTACTCCAGGTACTTTTGTAAGATTGTCCATCAATTTTGCATCATTTTGTTTAACACGAATTTCATAGGTTGTTTCAATCTCCTCATCCGACATAATGGATTTTGATTTTAAAGCAAATTTTTTAGATTGTGCCGCAATAATGCGCTCCACTTCTTCACAAGCAAAGTCTTCTTCAAATTTCACAATTAATAAATACGGATTTTCCACAGTAATTTTGTTTACAAACACTAGTAGTACAAGACCGATTAAAACTGCGCCAATAATAACAAGCGGAATAAATCCTGCTCCACAAAGAATCCCAGAAACTATTGCCCAGAAAATATAGACTAAATCCATCGGGTCTTTAATAGGTGTACGGAAACGCACGATCGATAGCGCACCAACCATACCTAGTGATAACAGGACGTTTGAACTTATCCCCATAATTACTAGAGCTGTTGCCATTGTCATAATGAGCAACGAAATATTGAAGGAATGAGAGTAAATTACTCCATTAAAGGTTTTCTTGTAAACTGCATAAATAAAAAGCCCGACAAAAAAAGCTACAACTAATCCAATCATTGAATCTATTAATGAAAATGATGTTGTTTTCTCTAAAAAGTTAGATTTAAAAATATCATTAAATTTTATTGTATCCATTGTTCAATTCTCCTTTATTAGCCGTACATGCGACTAAGCTGATATTTTGAATATGCCTCAGCACGTGTATCTACTGATTGAAGTAAGTATTTAATAAGATCCGGCAAGTACTCATCATATTTCACTTCTAAAATAACTAAGTTTGGCTCAAGTACATCCACCATCGGCAGTTTTGGATGAAACATATCTGTATTGCGGAGACTTGACTGTACCTTACTATCGAAAGTGACACGCACATTTCCAAAGGGATAGATG
Organism: Lysinibacillus sp. EB271-A1-10B; assembly: GCF_058791335.1. Classification (NCBI taxonomy): domain Bacteria; kingdom Bacillati; phylum Bacillota; class Bacilli; order Caryophanales; family Bacillaceae; genus Lysinibacillus; species Lysinibacillus sp. EB271-A1-10B. The sequence continues at coordinate 53,934 of NZ_JBYTDL010000011.1, read as the reverse complement.
TAAGCCTCACGCTCGTAATCGACAACTGTCATCGGTTTCAATTGGTGATACTTCATTTCCTGATATAAATCTTGAATTAACGCTCGTTTGTCTTCCTCCATCCAAGCGATATCCCCAACGCGCATTTTTTCAAATTCCTTTTGAGATATGGCACATTTCGTTTTATACGTTACATTATTACGTTTACTTTTCCGCTCCAAATTTATAATCGCTGTGGACTTACCATACATTCGTACTCGATATTTATCTCGATTGATAAAACCCTCTTTTTTCTCATTTAGAACCTTGTTTGCAAAATTATCAAAGTATGTGCTGCGAATTAAATACTTACCATTCAACCCAGCATGCTTGTCTAACTGCATCACATGCCGAAGTTTAGTTTTTAATAATGCATAGTCCAGATAGGAGATTGCCTGTTTAATCTCCTTTCGACCGTTAGGATTAAACGAAGTAAGAGTAGGCATATAGTTCACTCCTTACATTTTTTCAATTTTGTATTGCTCTTGCTTTTCAGCTAACCAAGACGCATACTCTTCATTTATGCGCTCCTCAAGTACCGTTGCATAAACTTCATCTTTTATATCCTCGAATACTGCCTCTTCTGCCGGTACTTTATCGGTTACTTTAATAATGTGATAGCCTTCTGATGTTTGTACGATGTCGCTGATGCTACCCTTTTCAAGGCCAAATGCTACTTCCTCAAACTGCTCCTCCATTTGTCCTCGGCTAATATAGCCTATTTCCCCGCCAGCCTCATTCGTTGTTGTATCAATTGAATATGTTTTTGCTAAATCTGCAAAATCCTCACCTGCTTTTATTTTTGCTAGCACGTCTTTTGCTGTTGTTTCATCCTCCAATAAAATTTGACTGGCTACGACCTCTTCTTTTTGTCCATAGCTATCTTTATTGTCTTCAAAATATTGAGCTACTTCCTCATCTGATATGTCAACGGTTGTAGCAATAACATTTTTCGTAAGTTGATACATGTGAATATTATCCTTCACACTTTGCTCTGTCAGCCCATTTTCCTCTAGTGCTGCTTGTAAAGATTCCTCTCCGCCATACGACTCCGCTAACTCCTCATACTCTCCTTGAATAATGTCCTCAGATACAGAAACGCCCTCTTTTTTCGCCTCTAACTCAACTATTTTATTGATAATGAGTGTATCTAGTACTTCTGTACTGTATTGTTCACGCAATGCGTCATCTAATTCAGTTTGTAAAATCTTTTCACCGTCAACCTTCGCCACATAATCGTTACTCTCACCACATCCAGCTAGTAGCATTAATAACGTAGCAGGTAAGGCGATTATTCGGAAAAACCCTTTGTTTGCGGCCATCCTTGATCCCGTCCTTTCTTTTGGTTTTCTCGTTTACAATGCCTACTATAAAGGTCTAATGTGTCAGTCAGATGTCGGCTTTAACATGCCCTTCAAAGTTTCTTACAAAGAAAAAGCTACCACGCCTTTTAGAGCGTAGTAGCCTTTTTCAATGTTATTTCAAAGCATGTTCCAGATGAATTACTGCCAATTAAGCGTAAATCACCACCTATAGATTGCGCCATCATTTTACTAAGCGATAATCCTAAACCTAATCCACGGACCGCATATTTTTTATTTTCGCCTCTATAAAAACGCTCAAAGATAAATGCTTGATCTTCTTGAGGAATACCGTATCCAGTGTCCCTTACAGTAATTAATACAGCATCCTCTTTTTCCATAAGCACTACGGTAACGATCCCTTCCTGCATAGCCTGCTTTGCATTCGTCAATAAATTCGTAATTATTTGCTGTATTCTTACTACATCAGCCTGTACATCAACGGATTCTGCAAGGTAATCCAGTTGTATTTTTACATTTTCGTCATCTTGCATTACTTCCCACTGTGCTACGGCATCACGTAATAATTGATTAACACTTACTGTTTCAAGCTTCACGGGAATTGCATCTACCGCAAAATGATTAAAAGCTAGTAAATCGCCAACCATTGTTTTCATTTTCATCGTTTCTACTAGTGCCATTTGAATAAATTCACTAGCGTCTTGGCCTGTAACGACACCATCTTTCACTGCCTGCAATAACCCACTAATTGATGTGACTGGTGTTTTTAGCTCATGGGTGACCCCTGCTAATAACTCTGTTCGAGTCTTTTCTAATTGCTCTAGCTTATTCGCCATTTCCTTAAAAGACGTAACGAGCTCATAAATTTCTTCTTCCTTATTATTTTGAGGCAAATCAAATGTATAGTTTCCTTCTTGAACTTGCTTTGCAGCTTCGGCAACTTGTTTTATTGGATGCGCTAAACGTTTTGATAAAAAATAAATAGCCCCCCAACCTAATACGGCAAGTGCTCCAATTAGTAGTGCCAGTTGTCCATATGCTTGATTAACCTTCGTTAAATTGTCTTTCTTCTCTAAAACAAGCACCCAGCCAACTACTTTATTGTCCTTTTCAAGTTTTCGTTTTACGACATATTGGACCAACTCTTGTCCATCATTCGCTGCAGTTATTTTCTTTGTCCCCTCTTCACTATCTAGCAAGCTGGCAACGTTTTTGGCATTCCCCGGTGGCACCGGTCGATTGCTATTTACTATATTCCCTTCCTTATCTACGACATACAAAATGGGGTCAATTTCTCTCATAGTAAACCGTTCACGATTGCCAATAAAACCTGGAATACCGCCCATATGTCCATTGTTTTGACTTGAAAGATCAGTTAGGCGATATACAGTCTCGTCTGCTAAAAATTCCATCAACTCTAGTCGATTTTGAAACGCTGTATGACGAATCCACGCCGCAGAAATCAAAGAGATAATTGCTAAACCTACAAATAGCGTTAATAAATAGCGACTTGTCCAGTAGTTGAGTAAAGATATTCGCTTATTTTTTTTGAACACTTAGCTGATACCCCAATCCACGTAGTGTCTTTATTTCGCCCTCTTCCTCATCCCACTCCTTAAGTACTTTTCTGAGTCGCTTCACAGCTAAATCAACCGCTCTATCGCTACCTTCATATTCCCAGCCCCAAACTTGATCGATCAGTTGATCCCGTGTAAATGTTTGATTTGGGTGTTCTGCTAAAAATAAAAGCACAGATAAATCTCTAGGCGTTAAGACGATTTCTTCTCCCTTAAGTAGCACTCGGTGGGCTTTCATATCAATCTCTAGCTCACCAAAGCGTTTTATTTCTGCAGATTTATGACGTCCTTCAGCTCGTCTTAAAACTGCCTTTACTCTTGCCACTACCTCATCAGCTATAAATGGCTTTGCAATATAATCATCTGCCCCTTGATCAAAACCCTCTAATCGATAATTTACATCACCTAATGCCGTTAGCATGATAACTGGACTAGAGCTACATTCTCTAATTTCCTTTAGAATAAACCAACCGTTTTTTTCTGGTAACATAATATCGAGTAATACTAAATCAGGCTGAACCTTTTGAAACATATCCAATGCCTGTCCACCATTAAAACATTGCATAACATCAAAGCCTACTTTTTTCAAATATGCCTTCAAAACTTGGCTTATTGCATATTCGTCTTCTACTACTAATATTTTTGCCATGTCCTTCACCTCGTTACCAGCTCATTCGTATTTTCATTATATCATCGGTTTATGTCAGTTAAATGTCAGGAACTAGTGCGTCTGTTCATTCTTATAGCGAAGTATATTTCCATGTATGGATCCAACACTTCAAATATCGAGCTATTTACAATTTAAATCTATTGACAATGTCTTCCTAAGACAATTATCATTGATTGCGAATGATAATCATTGATAATTCATTCATATAGTAGATTTTATTAACTAAAAATGATTAGGGGGGAAAAGCATGATTATTGTTACAAATCGTATTCAAGTCAAACCGGGATTTGCTGCAAAAATGGCACCGAACTTTACAAAACCAGGTCCTCTACAACAGTTTGAAGGCTTCCATAAAGTAGAGGTACTAATTTCAACTGATGATCCGACTTATGACGAAATGAGCGTCAATATGTACTGGGAGACGAAGGAGCATTTCCAAGCTTGGCGTAATAGCGATGCATTCGCTGCGGCACATCACCGTCCTGGACAAAGCTCTGAGGGTGGAAAACCTGAAAACAGTCCAATGATCGGTAGCAAAATAGTTATAGCTGAATTAGCTTCTTCAATTGAAGCATTACGCTAACTTTTAATTTGTATCTCCTATCCTCACTATTACCGAGGAAGCGGGATAATAACTAACATATCTTCTGATTCTATCTAAAAAAAACCTGCATTTTTAAAAATGCAGGTTTTTTAATACTTTATCGCATGAAAATAACTAAAACATATCCAAGTATTGATAAACAAACCGAACCGATTAGTCCGGCAATAAACGCCTTTACACCTAATTGTTTAAATGTTTTTATGTCTACATTTAAACCTAGTCCGGCCATCGCCATCCCTATTAAAATATAAGCGGTATTTACAAATGTTTGCGCTACATTAGCTGGTACAATCCCTAACGAATTAATAGCACTCATCGCTAAAAATCCGAGAATAAACCATGGAATGATCGACAATGAAAATCCTTCCTTTTCCTGCCTCTTGTCAATTCTCCGATATAAAATACCGATGACAATGGCTACTGGTACAAGCAATGCGACACGTGTTAGCTTCACAATAACCGCCATATCAATTGCTTCATTCCCACCAGCAGAGGCTGCCGCAATAACATGAGCAATTTCATGTAAAGTGCCTCCCGCAAAAATACCATATTCAGTAGGAGTTAAGTTAAATACTGAGTATAACACCGTATAGACTAATGTGAATACAGTCCCTAATAATGCAACAATCGCTGCGCCCACTGCTGTCTCTTTTTCATTTGCTTTAATTTGAGGAGCAATAGCAACGACGGCAGCAGCTCCACAAATAGCTGTGCCACAAGCTGTTAATATGCCGAGCTTCTTATCGACATGAAATACCTTCGTTAAGCCATATACAACCAGCAAAGCAAATACTAGATTAATAAACGCAATAAGGAAGACACTCGTTCCAGCATTGTAAATATCCATTAAATTCAAACGCATACCTAATAAAATAATGCCGAGGCGTAATAATTTTTTACTTGAAAATGTGATGCCTGTTTGCCATGAATCCTGCACCTTAAAGGTTGCTCTCCAAGCCATACCTAATATAATGGCAATGACAAGCTGCCCTAATATTGAGAAGAACGGAAATGTCGAAATATACTTCGCCACTAAGGCAATAATGAGTGTCAACAATATCCCCTTCATAAACGCTGGGGCCAGGAAACTTTTTAACCTACGTTGGCCATTATCCATGTTGTTCACTTCTTTCATCCTTGATGATTATTACTTTATTAGAAAGTTAATCATCAGTAAAATACATATATATAATGGCAATTATTAATATTTCTAATGATAGGAGTGATGATATGCAGTACGATGCTTTAAAAACGTTTATCACACTGGTGGAGATCAATAATTTTACGAAAGCCTCCGAAATACTTCATATTTCACAGCCGAGTGTCAGTTTACACATTAAAAACTTAGAACGAGAATTTCAAACGACCTTGTTTATCCGTTCACCAAAATCTGTACAAATTACCCCAACTGGAGAAATTTTATATAAACGAGCTAAACAGATGCTGGCCATTGCGGAAGCAGCAAAGGAAGATATTTTAACCTATCATCATGAAATTCAAGGGACGCTTGTGATTGGGGCTAGTTTTACAATTGGCGAATATATTTTGCCTCCTATTATAGCTAGCTTACAACAGCAATTCCCTCAGTTAGAGCTTCAAGTTATTATTGGCAATACGAAAGAAATCATTCAATATACAAAATTGTTACAAGTCGATATCGGTCTTATTGAAGGACAGGCACATGACCATGAACTTATTATTCATCCGTTTATGCAAGATGAATTATTTATTGTCAGTGCGAGTAATCACCCTCTTGCAAAGGTACCAACTATTACGGTTGCGGACTTACAGCAGCAAAATTGGGTTGCACGTGAAGATGGCTCTGGCACACGTTATTACTTAGATCATTTATTTAGAGCAAACGGGCTCCAAGTACGTTCACTTCTTACTATTAGTAGTAATCAAGGTGTGAAAGAAAGCGTGATTCAAGGGCTTGGACTTTCATTACTGTCCGCTAGTGTCATTGAGCGTGAATTAAAAAATAATGATATAAAAATCTTACCTCTCGAAAATCAACATTTTACACGAACATTTTCTTATTTGTACTCACCTACAATGAAAAACAAACGCAATGTTGACACTCTTATAGAGGCATTATTAAAGAAAGCTTAGCGACTAGTAATTCGCTAAGCTTCTTGTTGTTGAAAAGCTATTATGTGTCGAAGGAAATATACTATGTGAGGTCTCACTTTAAAGTTCTTGGGTTTATACGTTTACGCTCCTGCTTTTGCTCAATAATTTCTACGAATTTCAACGCTGCTCGAGATAAAGGCACACTTTTCAAATAACACATGCCAATGCTTCGTGTTGGAATACTTTCTGTTAATGTTAACTCATATAAAAGGCCTCGTTGCAAATAATCCTTCGAAAATTCTTTCGTTACACAGGCAATCCCTAAATTACTTCGTGCAAATTCAAGCACTAGATCATGTGAACCAAGCTCAAACTCAGGTTCAATGTGGATTCCTCTTGCAAATAAGTAATCTTCTACGTACTTTCTTGAATTTGATTTTTTCTCTAAAAAAATAAGTGGAAATTTTAGCAAATCCTCAAAGCTTATACTTTTTGAAGCCAACGTTTTGTACTTCTCACCACATACAAAAATATCTTGAACCTCCGTGCAAGTGGTTAACTGTAATGTCGGATCTTCTATCGGAAAATTACAAAGTCCTATATCAACCTCACCAGATTTAATAAAATTACAAATTTCCGAAGTCGTTCCATTTAACATTTGTAATTTTATATTTGGGTACATCGTATGAAACGCCTCTAGATAAGGCATTAAAAAGAAACGAGAAATTGTATCCCCTACCCCAATTTTCAACTGACCTGTTGTTAAATTTTTAAATTCCAGCAGCTTCTCCTCGCCAGCATCTAAAAGGCCTAATGCTGAATTTGTATATTCATACAGAAGGCTGCCCTCAGTTGTTAACGTCACCCCTTTAGGTGTGCGGTTAAAAAGACGTGTGCCGAGCTCCTTTTCTAATTGCATCATAGCTTGGCTAACAGCTGGTTGAGTCATATATAAATCTTTAGCAGCACTTGAAAAGCTATTGTTTTTAGCAACAATACTAAAAACTCGATATAAATCTAATTTCCCTATCATATAAGCACCTCTTATAGCTATTATACGAACTATTAATTTTACTTATATCATTAAAGAGGCGTATAGTAAAACCATATTGATTTAATTTCACAATATTTAACTTTTTTCAGTAGGCGAAAAAGAATCGGCAAGGAGTTTTTTATGAAACACAGCCGGTTCCAGACGTAATTATGCCGAGGCATACTATTAATCATACATTTATCTATTAATAAGGAGAGATTATTTTGGAACGTGTAGTTGGTACAGTAGTAAGAGGTCTTCGTGGTCCAATTATTAACGAAGGCGATAATATTGAGCAAATTGTTGTTGATACAGTATTAAACGCAGCAAAGACTGAAGGCTATTCAATTGAAGATCGCGACATCGTCACAGTAACAGAATCTGTCGTAGCGCGTGCACAAGGTAACTATGCATCCATCGATGACATCGCAGCGGACGTAGCTGCTAAATTTGGTGATGATACTGTTGGTGTTATTTTTCCAATCCTAAGCCGCAATCGCTTCGCTAACTGCTTACGCGGTATTGCAAAAGGTGTAAAAAAAGTTGTTCTTATGCTTAGCTATCCATCTGATGAAGTTGGGAACCACCTAGTTGATATCGATGAGCTAGATGTAAAAGGGATTAATCCTTGGACAGATACTTTAACTGAGGCTGAATTCCGTGAGCATTTCGGCTATAAAAAACATACATTTACAGGCGTAGATTATATTGAATATTATAAAGAACTAATCGAAGCTGAAGGCGCGTCTTGTGAAGTTATCTTTTCAAACAACCCAAAAACAATTTTAGATTTTACGAAGAGCGTTTTAACATGTGATATTCATACACGTTTACGTACAAAACGTATTTTAACGGCAAATGGTGCTGAAAAAGTATACAGTCTTGATAATATTTTATCTGAGCCTAATAACGACTCTGGCTTTAATGCCGAATATGGTCTACTTGGTTCAAATAAAGCTACTGAAGATAGCGTAAAATTATTCCCACATACTTGCCAACCAATCGTTGATGGCATCCAAGCAAAGATCAAAGAAGCTACTGGTAAAACAGTTGAAGTAATGGTTTACGGTGATGGTGCTTTTAAAGATCCTGTGGGCAAGATTTGGGAGTTAGCTGACCCTGTTGTTTCTCCAGCTTTCACAGCCGGATTAGATGGCACACCAAACGAAGTAAAACTAAAATACTTAGCAGATAACGATTTTTCAGAGCTTCGCGGCGAAGAATTAAAAGCAGCAATTTCTGAGTATATCCAAAACAAAGATGAAGATTTAACTGGGCAAATGGCCGCTCAAGGTACAACGCCTCGTCGTTTAACAGACTTAATCGGCTCTCTTTCAGATTTAACTTCAGGTTCAGGCGACAAAGGAACACCGATGATTTATATCCAAGGTTATTTCGATAACTATACAAAATAACAGCTACAAAAATGAACTCCCATTATCGTTTGGGCGTTCATTTTTTATATAGTATGCCATTTTATTTTATGCGGATAACAGAAATCGAACCTATGGATCCCTATTCTCTAAAGAGACACACTGCCACCGTTTACTTCCTCATATATATTATATATTTTCTGTTTGTTTTACTTCCCTTTTCACATCATACTTATTTCAAATGATTTGGAGTCTCTTTTTCGTTTAGCCAACGTTCACTTGTTCGAACTTGATCCTTTCTCACAAACTTTTCTAAGTTCTATCAAAAATCAGCATATTGGACTGTTTTCATTCATATATATATATAAAGCTCCTCTTTGGTGCGTCGACTTTGGATATTACTCTTTTGAGAATTCATACAAGCTCCCTTCGTGCGCAATATGAACCTTTCCATCCCCTCCCCCAGTATTGGAAACTCTATATTCCTGCTCATTTCCCCCATTATTACTATCGAATCCCCTCTCTCTATTTATTGTTTTTTTGATAATAACATCATATTTCTTTCATCAAAATCACAACATCAATTTTACTAAAAAACATACATTTTACCTATATTAAATACCCCTCATCCCCGTTCGATATTTGTCACATCAACAATCACAAATTGACCTTTAGCCACATTCAAACGCTCACACAAAACATAGAATACCATTCGTAATTTCTATCTTGCAGCACCTCCAAAAAACTCTTAACGTATAGCATCCCTTGAAAGAATATGTGTGTTTTCGCTTTTCGTTAGCCCCTTAACAAACGTACTCTCCCCACATTCAGGTACCAAACTGTAAATATCACCTTCATTTTTCGCCCCCACCAAATGTCTATATCATTTACAAAAGCTCTTTTTCTGGGATTAACGACTATTCTTCTTACTTATCAATATTAATCATCAAGTTAACTTTAAAATACCGAGAATAATTTCCGATGATCTAAATGATATAGAAGGAACACTAGGTAATCACCATAACGAGGTTGATTCCCATTTCGACTAAGCGCTTTTCTATAGGGCATCCTATAAGCCACTTTAGTCATAACGCTCGCTCCATAGTCTTATCTGTGACGTTGAACCCCACGGGGGTCGAATAACCTCACTCAACTTATATACATAATTTCATACCAAAATTTAGGAGCATATTCATAAAAGTAACTCCTTTTCAAATAGATAAATACGGATACAAAAAAGACTGCCCCAACTTTTTCGGAGCAGTCTTTTTGTTAAAAATCTGATTTTCTTTTATAATTTTATTATATCATAAATTTACCAAAATTACTAGACTATACTTCTTTCCTAACTAGCTGTATGATAAATTTCCCGATTCTAAATAATCCATATTGAAAGGAATGTGAGTAACATTGGAAAAGCAATATGAACGGACAGAAGAAAATCAGTATCTTGTTCTTTGTTTAAATACAGTTGGTCACAAAAAGGAGGAGTTACTACAAAAGGAAAAGGATGTTAGAAACAATGTTTTAACATTAAAGAAAACCTTTTGGGATGACGTCAGAGTGAATTTAGATACTCCTGAGGATATAGACGAAACTTATTATGCTATTAAACAACAGGCGGAGCTCTTATCCGATTCTCAACATGCTCAGCAACGTGCCATCAAGGATGTAAAAACTTATGACCGTTTACTGCAATCCCCCTATTTTGCTCGCATTGATTTTTTACAGGATGGGCAAAACGAACCTTTAAAGATTTATATCGGTGTAGCAACCTTAATGGATGAAGAGAATGAAAACATACTAATTTATGATTGGCGAGCCCCTATATCAAGTATGTATTATGATTACACCCCTGGCCCAGCCACTTATGAAACGGCGACCGACGGCATTCAAGGTGAGATGCTTTTAAAGCGGCAATTTATCATTAAGAATGGTCAATTGCAATCGATGTTTAATACAGGATTAACAATTGGTGATGACTTATTACTCGATATTCTCGCTCAAAATGCAAATGAACATATCCGCAGCATCGTAGCAACGATTCAAGCCGAACAAAATAAAATTATTCGACATGTTAACACGCCTTATCTCATCGTAGAGGGTGTCGCGGGTAGTGGAAAAACAGCTGTTGCTCTCCAACGTGTTGCTTATTTGTTGTATCATTATCGAGACCAAATTACTGCTGATCAAATTTTATTGATTACACCAAATCAGCTCTTTAATCAATATGTCCATACCGTTTTACCGGATTTAGGTGAAGATAATATGCAGCAATTAACCTTCTCCGAATATGCAACAAAACGTTTAGGTCGACAGTTCCAATTGGAATATCCTTACGAGCAATTGGAGTCAATTTTAACAGAGAAAGATGACTTGCTCTACCAAACGAAGCTTACTACTATTTCTTTCAAAGCTAGCCTCCAATATCGAGAATTGATGGACAAATATATAGAGTACCTTGCCAATGACGGTTTGCTATTTAAAAACATTGTTTTTCGAGGAGAAAGAATTATTACAGCGCAAAAAATTGCTGAGTATTTTTATTCGTTCAATGCGACAATTCCCATCCCAAATCGACTGCAGTTAGTGAAAGAATGGTTGTTACAACAATTATCGAAAATTGAAAAGACAGAACGGACGAAAGAATGGGTAGAAGAAGCTAGTGAATTGTTAGACATTGAAGAATATACAAAAACCTATAGTGATCTTTTACACGAAGGTCGCTTTTCAGAAAACTCCTTTGATGATTTTGAGCAAGAGCGCAAAAAAATAGCCATCCAAATTGTCAAAAAACAGCTCAAGCCACTTCGTCAATCTGTGAAACAATTAAAGTTCGTTCATTTGTTAGGCATTTATCGTCAACTGTTTGATATGAACAATACTATTCATCAGCAATTACAGAACTTTTTACCCGACCATTGGGAAGAAATCTGTCAACAAACGCTCCCTAATTTAACAAAGCGCATTATTTCATATGAAGATGCCGCTCCATTTTTATATTTGCAGGACAAAATAGAAGGTCAACGAACAAATACGATGATTCGTCATGTTTTAGTTGATGAAGCACAAGACTATTCTCCATTTCAGCTATTTGTATTACAACAATTATTCCCACGTGCACGTATGACTATATTAGGAGATGGACATCAAACTATCCATCCTCATACCTTTAAAAACCCTTCACTGCTGACGCCACAATTGTATGGTGAACAAGCAGAAAAAATAATATTAACGAAAAGTTATCGCTCAACAAAACAAATTATTCACCTTACTTCAAAGATTTTACATGAGGACGCAAAAGTAGAGGCCTTTAATCGAACTGGTCCCGAACCGACTATCACGATTGTTTCGAATGAAATAGATTTAATCGAACAGCTTGTCGAAAAGATTAACAGCTTGTCCCTAAATTTTGAAACAATTGCAGTCATCTGTAAAACAGAGCAAGAGTGTACGAAGGTTTTTGATCAAATGAAAGACCAAGTAGATATTCAGCTCATTACCCATCATACAAATCAATTTAAAAAAGGTATTTTACTGTTGCCTGCTTATATGGCAAAAGGAATTGAATTCGACGCTGTCTTAATATACAATGCTTCCGCAGCTACTTATTCTAGAGAAACAGAACGTAATTATTTCTACACAGCTTGTACACGAGCTATGCACGAATTGCATATCTATTCCATTAATGAGTTAACACATTTTTTAAAGCTTTAACTTATTTCAGCGAAGTTCCCAGGTGGTGAGATAAATGCGGATTTAAGCTACTTTTCGGGTGTCCAAACATCAGCTGAAATAGAGGAACTCAGTCTAAGGACACCACGTCCTATGGCATTACCGAAATGACCGACATCGTGTCGTCCCTCGTGTTGTTGTTGTTGCTGTCGCTTCGCTTTCGCACAGACAAAAACATGTTGCTGTCGCTTCGCTTTCGCACAGACAAAACATGTTGCTGTCGCTTCGCTTTCGCACAGACAAAAACATGTTGCTGTCGCTTCGCTTTCGCACAAAAAACATCTGCAGGCCTAAGCACAAAGCCGACTCCGGACGCTATTATGCCAAAGCATAATTGATTTTCTATAAAGAAGAGAATCTGCCCGCTTCAATTGAAGGCTAGCAGATTCTCTTTTTTAAATATAGTAATTATAATCCTCAGGAATAACACGTTTTAAGAATTTCTTCGTGCGCTCCTCTTTCGGATTAACAAATATATCATGAGGGCTTCCTTCTTCTACAACGACACCACCGTCCATAAAAATTACTCGGTTGGCTACGTCTTTTGCAAAGCCCATTTCATGTGTGACAACAAGCATCGTCGTCCCTTCCGCTGCAATGTTTTTCATAACCTGAAGGACTTCTCCTACTAGCTCTGGGTCAAGTGCAGAAGTCGGTTCATCAAATAAAATAATATCAGGGTTCAACGCTACGGCCCGGGCAATACCAACTCGTTGTTGCTGGCCTCCAGACAATTGACTTGGATAGGCATCATATTTTTCTGATAAACCTACTTTATCAAGCGCTTTTCTACCAATATCAATGGCTTCGGCCTTGGGAATTTTACGTCCTATAATAAGCCCTTCTGTCACATTTTCTAGCGCTGTTTTATTCGTAAAAAGATTATAGTTTTGGAATACAAAGGCTACACGTTGTCGAATAGAATGTACATCCTTCTTCTTCATATTTTGAAAATCTACTTGGATATCGCCAAATGTCGCATGTCCTTGGTCGGCTGTCTCTAAAAAGTTAATGCAACGTAATAATGTTGTTTTTCCTGAGCCGCTGGGACCTAAAATAACGACAACATCTCCTTTATCAATGGCTAAATCGACACCCTTTAAAATTTCATTGCTACCAAATGATTTATGGATATTCTTAATTTCTAACATACTCGTTCACCCCTTAGGCTTTTGCCACTTTGAATTTACTTAAATGTTTTTCATATCGTTTAAAAATGTATTCGACCGTACTACATAAAATTAAGTACACAATGAAAATATCAATATATGCTTCCACGTAATTGTAGCCAACATTGGCAGCTACTTTAGCTTTTAATGTAATTTCAGGTAAGGACATTGCATAGCCTAAAGACGTCGCTTTAATGAGATTGACTGTGGCTGTACAAATATTCGGCATCGCTACTACTAAAGCCTGCGGAATAATAATACGGCGATAAGCTTGAAATGTTGTTAAGCCTACTGCTTGAGCCGCCTCTAGCTGACCTTTATCAATCGTACTTAAAGCAGAACGAAATACTTCTATTAAAATTGCCGTCGTACTAAATGCGAAGACAATAAATGCATACCAGATCGGATTGATTTTATAAATATCATAGGCAATATTATATTTTTCAAAAATAATTTTAAGTAGTAATGGAATACTACTATAAATAATAAAGATTTGAATGATTATTGGTGTACCTCGGACAAAGGAGACATATACCTTTGCTAAATAATGGATCACCGGGATTTTATTGATCCGTGTTAGTGCTAGTAGGAAGCCTAGTGGTAAAGCAACAAGCATAGCAACAATTGTCACAAGGAGTGCGATAGGTACACCTGATAATGCAACAAAAAATGTTTCAACTAAAAATTGATAATTCACAGTTACGCCTCCTTACGTTGTTTCTAATGTCTTTTTCCCCTTACCAAAAAACTTTTCTAGCATAGAGAAGAATTTTTCGATAATAATCGACAACACCCAATAAACAATGGCTAAAGCGATATATATTTCTAATGCATGTGCATTAATATTACTTGCGATAATTAAATTTGCCTTACCGACAATATCAATTAAGCCGATTGTATAAGCGAGCGCTCCTTCTTGTAATAACGCAATCATTCCATTCCCAAAGTTCGGTAAAGCAATAACGAGTGCCTGCGGGAAAATAATACGGCGATAAGCTTGGAATGGCGTTAATCCTACACTAACAGCCGCTTCAAATTGCCCTTTATCAATCGCTAAATAAGCAGAACGAATAACCTCTGACATAATCGCTGCAAACTGTAAAGTGAACGTTACGACTACGAAAATGGCTGTTTCAATTGAATGGAGATTTATGCCGAAGTTTTCCGCTAACGCTGGAACACCATAATAGACCAGGAATAATAAGACGATAGATGGTGTACAACGCATAATCGTTGTATATAAGTTTGCTAATTTTCGCAGCAATTTTATTGAACTTAACTTGGCAGCCGCTAATAGTAAGCCAAATATTGTGCCTAGTACAATGGAAGATCCTGCGACTAGGAAGGTCACTTTTAAAAACGGCAATAATACAGGAATTGAGTTCCAAATGTATGATGCATCAAAATACTTCTCCATTTCCTCACCAACTTCTATATTTATAAGATTCTATTTCTATGAATAAAGACTGCTGAGTATACTGACTCAACAGCCTTTTATTTGGTAGTAGCCGCTACCGCCTATTAGCGCTTCACGGTTTCTAACACTTCAAATAAATCTCGACCGTAAAACTTAGTGCTTAATTCATTTGTTTTCTTTTGCTCTTTAATTTTTGCTATAGCTTTATCGTAAGCATCTGCAAATTCTTGTTCCTTTTTATTGAATAACGGCCATGTTTTAATAACGGAAAATTCGTTGTAAACTACGTCATCCTTTAAATTATGATAGGGGCCATCTTCTGCTAAAACTTGTTGTTTAAATGGACCTTCAATCATGACACCGCCATCGACACGTTTTTCATTTACCCATTGCACAACATCGACAGTGAACGCATCTCCAGCCTGTAATTTTACTTTATTGTCTGGATTGGCTTTATTATATTCATCAATAATTGTATATTGAGCATTATTCGCAGCAATTGGTGCTAATGAATAATCTTTTTTTGCAAAGTCGGCTAATGTTTTTACACCTTCATCCTCTTTACGTAATACTAAACCCGCACTACTTAAGCCTAAAAATTCTTTAGGGAAAATAAACTTTTCCGTACGCTCTTGCGTAAAGAAGGCATTTTTTATTCCAACTTGATATTTCCCTTGCTCAACACCAATTAATAAATCATCACTAGTCGTGCCTACAAATTCAAACTTATAGTCAGGTAACTGTTCATCCACTAGCTTCATGACTTCCACATCGTAGCCAGTCGGATTTCCGTTATCATCTAGATAACTAATTGGCTTAGACGCTTGGTCAAATGCAACCTTCACTGTACGTACTTTCCCGCCATCCTCTGAATCTTTATCTGAAGCTTCACCTGAATTACAGCCTGCTAAAATAGCCAGTGAAGCCAACCCGATTGCGGCCAATTGGAAAATCTTTTTCTTTTGTTTAAACATATGTCATTTCCCCTTATTCTCCATTGTTTTGTAATTGATGTTCAGTCGATTTTTGCTGTTCAATTGCTGTACTCGCTAATTTTATAATTGTCATATCATCCATCGGTGGATTATGAAGTCCCGCACGCACATTTCGATAATAACGCTGTAATGGATTCGTTAATTGTAGGCTTTTGGCTCCTACTACACGCATTGCCTTATCGACGATTTCAATCGCCAAATTTGTCACCGTATGCTTAGCAACTGCCATTTCATTTGCCAAAAGCTCACGTCTAGCTGGGTCATCATAAGCGTCGGCAACCCCATACAGTACAAAGCGCGCTTGATATAGCTTCAATTCAATATCACCTAGAAGTTGCTGCACATTTGGTAATGTACTAATCGGAGCATTTAAACTATTAGGTTGATAATGATTTGCAAAATGCAGTGCATAATCGCGTGCTGCCTGCGCAATCCCTAAGTATGTTGCTGGTATATGTAGAATCCAACCATTTATTTTTCCACCACTTGGGTGACTCGGTAACTCTACTAAATGATTCGTAGGAACGACTACATCTTTTAACACTAGGTCATGACTGCTTGTGCCTCGCATTGCAGACATTTCCCAGTTTTCTTCAATTGAAAGCCCTTGTGCATCTTTATGGATAAGGAAGTAACCAATTTGATTTTTCTCCTCAATCCACGCTGATGTTAAGAAATAATCTAGTACCGGGGAGGCTGTCGTAAAGATTTTACGCCCATTTATGAGCCAACCTGCCTCTTTTGAAACAGCATTCGTTCCTGGTCGCCCTCCACGTGTTGGACTACCTGTTGCCGCTTCACTCGCAGCCCTATTTATAATTGCACCGTTCTTTATTTCCTGAGCAAACGAACTTAGTAAATCGTCTGTCCATAGCTTTTTCTCATATAGTTCACCTACAACACCTAATGTCCATCCTAGCGAGAGTGAAGCATTCTCGTCGTAGCTCGCTAACGTTTCTTGAACGAGTACCATATCGTAGACCGATAATCCTTCACCGCCATATTCTCTCGGTAAAGTTAGCTTTGGATAACCAATTTGCAGAAGTAGTTTATGTGCTTCGAATGGAAAACGAGATTGTTCATCTACTTCTTTAGCTTCAGCCTTTATTGACTCAGAAATAGATGCTAGCTGATCGAGCCAATACTGTTGTTGCTTCGTTTTAACAAATAAATTTTTCAAGAAAATCTCCTTCTTCCCAAAATATATAAAACATATATACTTACTAAGAATTAATGTTGTAAAAAATCTCCAACTACATTTTGTAGCAAGAGAATGCGTGGTACTGAATTTTCTGATTCGTTGACATTTATAATACTTTTCACATTTAAATATGTCAATGGGTTAATTATAAGTTTTTTTATAAGTTTTATAGTCATTACTAACACATCTTCTTTTTTCACCAAGCCATATTTACAGCATATGCTAACACTATAGAAAGAGGTGCATGTATGACTAATAATATGAATCCGGCCTTAAATAATATGCCTATTTCGCCTATGACCCCTCAGGTTATTCAGACGAAATTTGGAGATATTAATGGAGATGGCTTACTTGAAACTGTTCTTTTGATGGGGAATAAAACACCAGATAGCCCTTTGTGGAAAAACCTAACGCTTGCGATATTTTACGGACAGACGCACCAATTCGAAAAAATAATGCTGAAACAAAGCGTCGGGTACAACCCAACTATATTTTTAGGTGACTTTACCGGGAATCATCTAGATGATATTTTAGTTATTTCCGACACGGGGGGTAGTGGCGGTATTATCAACGGCGAAATGTTTGCCTCAATAAACGGGAAAATACGCTCAATTT
Organism: Lysinibacillus sp. EB271-A1-10B; assembly: GCF_058791335.1. Lineage (NCBI taxonomy): Bacteria > Bacillati > Bacillota > Bacilli > Caryophanales > Bacillaceae > Lysinibacillus > Lysinibacillus sp. EB271-A1-10B. Next base: position 36,132 of record NZ_JBYTDL010000011.1, on the reverse strand, counting down.
TTGATGCAGAAGCGTATAGTAATACGCTTAAATACACTGTTAATTATCAAAATCAATATAAAGTGGCCGTGCGTAGCATGAATCCAAAAAAACAATATATCATCGATTTACAATACAAAGGTCCAGATTATTTAGCAGATATTTATAATCAAGACGGTACACTAAAGCAACCAATTCAAGGATGGGTTGATCCAATCAGCGGATTGTATCCGGTCGACTATGAACGAGATGGCATATATGAGATTTTAGCGTATCAGGCTATAGCAGGCAGATTTCATGCCGATGGATTAGGTTATGTAGAAAATATTTTGAAATGGGATGGCAATGAATTTAGCGTTGACCGTCAAACTGTAGCCATTTTTGGCGAAGATTTAAAATAAGTTACTATGTCCTAATATAAGGAAAAAGCAAGAATTTGCCCGATTTCCGCAATCGAAATTGGACAGATTCTTGCCTTTTCTAGGTAGGACAAACCTTATTTTTCTACTAATGCAAAATAATTATTTTCGTGATCAGCAAAATTAAAAACTCTACCCATTGGCATCATTACTAAATCCCCAACTTTAACGCCTTTTGCTTGAAAATCTTGATATAGATCTTCTATATGGTCGGCATAAAACATTATAGATGGTGTCCCTAAATTTAAGTCAGGCTGCATTTTTGCAATGATTTCTTTATTGTGTAAAACAAAGGTAGTTTGAGCTTCTTTAGTAGGAGCAATTTCAATCCAGCGTACTCCGCCCTCTTCCTGATCAGCAACTACAACAAATCCAACTTTTTCTGTCCAAAACTTCACGGCAGTATCTTGATCATTTACATACAACATTACTTGTCCAATTTGTCGAATCATGAAACAATTCCCTCCTCTTTTGAGCATTAGTATACATCAAAAAGTAGCTTTATATGTCATTTAGCGGTTTCCGTTTTTAGGCGAATTTTAAAGTATCCATTGATGATATTTACTATATAGTGAACAGTTATTATAAAATACTTAACTTTTATTTTATTTTTGGTAAAATGAGCCTAGCTGTCTATTGTTTACATAGAAAGTAAATGTATAGACTTTATCACCATCCACTAAGGCATTATTACTTACTCAATATTCGGTGATAAAAAAGTACAAAATACTAGATCATAGTGAGGATAATTCAAGTGAAACAACTAAGTTTAAGGAAAAAGCTCATTTTTTCGTTTTTAGCAATGCTTCTCATTCCAACACTGTTAATTGGAATTGTGTCTTACCAAAGTGCCGGAAGGCAAATTTCAAAAGAACAGCAAGCAAGTGCAACCGAAAGTGTGCGCATGCTTAATACGAATATTACTAACACGATTGAGCCAAAAGTGAAAGACGTTCAATATTTTTCAAACAAGCTCCATCAATCTTATTTACAAGAAGGTAAAACTACAGAACTTAAATCTCTTTTCCACGAATACATGAACATGCATCCCGAGGTGGAGCTAATTTATATCGGAACCTCTGATGGCAGACTACTGGATGAACCTGCTCAAAAATACCCTAGTGGGTTTGACCCTCGTAAAAGATCTTGGTATAAGCAAGCTGTAGATAGCAAGGGCCAAGTATCTATTACTGCTCCATACGTTACACAGACTACAGGTGATATCGTTCTTACGATTACTCAGGCTTTACCAGACGGCTCAGGGGTAATAGGGCTAGATGTAAATATATCTAGATTAAGTACCATCACGAATGATATACGCATTGGAAAAACTGGCTTTGCTTCACTTTTAGATAGTAATAAAATTTATATTGCCCAACCAAATAAAGAAAGTGGTGCTGAAGCAACAGAAAGCTATATTACTAAAATCTATGAACAAGATAGTGGTACTGTTATAGAAAAAGATCGACAACTTCAATTTGTTACAAATAAGCTAACAGGCTGGAAAGTCGTTGGTACCATGTTTACAGCTGAGGCTGCAAACGCTGCTGCTTCAACATTTAATATCAATTTAATAATTATCGCCATTTCTATTACTGTTGGCATTATTTTTATGCTATTCATGATCAAATCAGTCGTTAATCCGATCAATCGACTTAAACAAAGCGCTATAAAAATTAGCGAGGGCGATTTAACAGAGTTTATTGACAATCATTCGAAAGATGAGATTGGACAGCTTGGAGAAGCTTTTATCGCCATGAAGGTTAACTTAAAAAAACTTATTCGTAACGTTGATCAAAGCTCTCAACATGTTCAAACTTCGGCGCATGGCCTATCTGCGAATGCCGAACAAAATATCGCTGCTTCTGAGCAAGTTACTGAAGCTATGCAGCAGGTTGCTGTCAGTACAGAGAAACAAACAACTAGCATTGACCAAAATGCTGTTTCTATTGAGGAAATCGCAAAAGGAGTCGTCGAGATCGCTGATAGCTCAATGCAGGTTTCCGATTTATCGAGCCGTGCTATACAATTGGCCGATGAAGGCGGACAAGCAGTAGAACAAACTGTTAATCAAATGGTCTCGATTCATGAATCTGTGACACAATCGGATACGATGATTAAATCTCTCTATGATCGAACAAAAGAAATTGGTTCTATTTTAGAAATTATTAGCGCTATTTCAGAGCAAACAAATCTGCTTGCCCTTAATGCTGCTATTGAAGCAGCGCGAGCTGGAGAACACGGGAAAGGCTTTGCAGTAGTCGCCGATGAAGTGCGGAAGTTAGCAGAGCAATCTCATCAATCGGCAGAGCAGATTTCTGCACTAATTACTGGCATTCAGCAAGATACGGCTAAGTCTGTTCAAACAATGATGAAGACTTCAGCCGATGTCCAGGATGGTTTACAGCTAACAGAAGATACAAGTAAAAAGTTTGCAAGTATCATTAAGCGTCTCCACGAAATTGCTCCGAAAATGGAGGATATATCTGCATCTGCTCAGGAGATGTCAGCAGTAGTTGAAGAAGTTTCTGCAACAGCTATAGAGCTAACAGATCATGCTAAAATAAATGCTGCAGCGTCAGAGGAAGTTGCCGCTTCTACTGAACAAACATTGTCTTCGATACAGGAAATGGCTGTAGCCTCAAAAGCACTTCTCGATATGGCTGATGAATTACAAAGTTATGTGAATCGTTTTAAATACTAAAAAGAAAAGCACGATGTTAATGGTGAATTTTCCAAAAACATTGTGCTTTTTAAAAGTAATTTTATCTATTATCCTCATGACTAAATTGCCATTCAACACCAAATTTATCAGTAAGGGAGCCATAACATTTACTCCAAAACGTTTCTTGTAGCTCCATCGTAACTTTGCCACCTTCTTTAAGGCCATCAAAAGCTTTTCTCATCTGGGCCTCATCGCCTGAGACAACGGCTAATGTTACATTGTTTCCAATCGTGAATGGGTGTCCTGGAAATGTATCTGAGAACATTACAGTGCTACCAAAAATCGAAAGTCGCGTATGCATGACAAGATCTTTTGCTTCCTCTGGTAATGGATAACTTGGATTCTGTGGTGAATCTCCAAACGTCATAATTTCAGGCTTGTTTGTATTAAAAACTGTCTCATAAAAAGTTACAGCCTCTCGACAATTCCCATTAAAATTTAAGTAAACCTCTACTGCCATTTCCAACACTCCCTTTGTCATTTTCGAAACAATTTTATTTTACACGGTTAATAACTAATAGTTCAAATCTTAGACGAAGCAATCAAAAAATCACTTTCCTTATTTTAACAAACAATAATAACAGCTTACTTCCCTACAAAAGCTCAGGATTTCCTCTAACTACTTTTAACCTTTGAATAAAATAAATTTACACCGCCTCCTCACTCTAACAAAAAGAGATGTAACTATATATTTCGCTTAATTCCTGTTCTTTCCTGCTAATTTTTTATTAATTTAGATAAAAGCTTTGACATTTACTCGAAAATAATGTAAATTACCAAATGACGAACGATTTAAATCAAAACTTAAAAAATATTCGTATTTTAGGAGTGTTTATAATGGATAACGTATTTGACTATGAGGATATTCAGCTAATTCCCGCAAAATGTATTGTAGAAAGTCGCTCAGAATGTGATACTTCTGTTACTTTAGGCGGTCATACATTCAAGCTTCCTGTTGTACCAGCAAACATGCAAACCATTATCGACGAAAGCCTTGCTGTGAAGCTTGCTGAAAACGGTTACTTTTATATCATGCACCGTTTTAATCCAGAAACTCGTATCGATTTCATCAAAAATATGCAAGCTCGTGGCTTAATCGCATCAATTAGTGTTGGTGTAAAAGATGAAGAATACACATTTATTGAAGAATTAGCAGCTGCTAATGTAGTGCCTGATTTTATGACAATCGATATTGCACATGGTCATTCAAATGCTGTTATTCGTATGATTCAGCATATTAAAAAACATCTACCAACTAGCTTTGTGATTGCTGGTAATGTGGGCACACCTGAGGCAGTTCGTGAACTTGAAAATGCTGGTGCAGATGCAACAAAAGTGGGTATTGGACCTGGTAAAGTATGTATTACTAAAATCAAAACTGGTTTTGGTACAGGTGGTTGGCAGCTAGCTGCACTACGCTGGTGTGCAAAAGCTGCTACAAAGCCAATTATCGCTGATGGTGGTATTCGTACACATGGTGATATTGCAAAATCGGTCCGCTTTGGTGCTTCAATGGTGATGGTTGGCTCATTATTTGCAGGTCACGAGGAGTCACCTGGTGAAACAATCGAAATCGACGGTAAAACTGTGAAGGAATACTTCGGATCTGCTTCGGAATTCCAAAAAGGCGAACGTAAAAATGTTGAAGGTAAAAAGATGTTTGTTGAACATAAAGGCAGCATCAAAGATACTTTAATTGAAATGCAGCAAGATCTTCAATCGTCTATTTCTTATGCAGGTGGCAATAAACTAGATGCCATTCGAAATGTAGATTACGTAATTGTGAAAAACTCTATTTTTAATGGAGATAAAGTATACTAAAAACTAGAAGAACCCAAACAAGAATTTATTCCATTCTTGTTTGGGTTTTTTGTTGGATTCCGTTTCTCCTATGGTCAAATAATGAGCAATTGTGGTTCTTGGTTAGCCTGTTACTCGATTAGTTTTTCAGGCTACTTGAGCATTCTCGACTCTTGACTGACCGATTCTTTTATTGAAAACGAACCTTTTCAACAAAAGAAAAAATGCTACCGATTACGTGTAGCATTTTCCTTAAAATTATAGTTTGTTAATAACAGCGTGGATCGTTTCTTTTAATTCTTCATCATGATCAGAAAGGTCTACAAGGTTTGCTACACGCTCACGTAATACTGGACGTTCAATTACAAGCTTTTCATCAAGTACTTGTACTAGTAACTCGATAATAAGACGATCACGTACGTTTAATGCTTCCTCTAAACGCTCTGGTGTGATTTTTCCTGTTTTTGCTGCTTTAGCCATTTTAAAAACCCCTTTTAAATTTTATATTCATGCACATCTATTTTAGCATACAGCTAATTTATTTTGAAAACTTTCTTTCATTAACATATACCAAAACTTTACAAATAAACACCTATACATTTACGATAATTTGTTATATTCAAATCATAAAATGATGACGCTCAACCATATGATTATGTGTTCTCTATTTAATCTTTCATTTTCACTTAGGACGATTTACAAGATTGGAGGAATTCTGTGAACCAAAAGAACTCGACTTACTTACAATTAATAAAGGCTGTACCGAAATCTTTACAATTGTTTCTAAATGTTTGCCTTGTACTTTTAGCGCTCATTTTATCTTTCCTACTTTGCAAAGAACTCATTCAATTCCTTAAAATTTTATTATTCAACAATGATGGCGGAGACTATAAGCTTTTTCTCGCTAACATTCTTATTTTCTTTTTGTATTTTGAATTTATCACGATGATTATTAAATATTTTAAAGAGAGTTATCATTTTCCACTAAGGTACTTTATATATATAGGGATTACAGCCATGATTCGATTAATTATCGTAGAGCATGACCATCCCATTAATACATTAATTTATTCACTTATTATTTTAATATTAATTATTAGCTATTTTATTATTAATATTACACCACTGGAACGACCTGTACGCTCGTCACTCTTTATGAAAAAAGAACAATAGCTTTATTACAGTAATCAAAACCCTTGAACCTTAGACAATGAGCTTTGTATTCGTTGGCTACCTTTTCTTTTCCCTCATTGGAATTAAGGTTCATTTCAAAATGATGGAGTTGCATAACCTATAATACTGAAAATAATGCTCATTGTTTTGATTGTGTATAAAAGGTCTCTTTTGTTCAGTAAACCTTCCCGATGTATACAGCCTTCTCCCTTTAATAATTTTCCAACGATTCTCATATACATCCCCACCCTACACTGAATTTATTTTAAACACGCTCTTTTCAACATTTTTTTCACATTAATTTTAGTTTTTAATAATAACATATATTACCACCCCAAAAAAAACCCGAGGTGGACTATTAGTGCTTTTTTAGATCAACTACATAAATCGTTTAACGGCTAGCCCCTATTCAAGCCATTCAGAAGTAACTATGAACTGATTACACTATACTCGTTACTTCGTCGATTAGAGCATTAGGAAGTGCTTATAAATAACTCAGAAATAGGATGGGTTGAGCACATATAGCTCAGCTCGAAAAGGAATGTACAGCTATGAATTTAGGACAGCATGAATTATTGGAGGGAGACGGAAAGAATGAATCTGATTGATGTATATATTCATGAAGTAACTAGAAGAATCCGCAAAGAAAAGCGCGATGAAACCAGTCTAGAGTTAAGATCTACTATTGAAAATATGTTACCTGAAGATTATTCAGAATCAGATATTAAGGAAGTGCTTAAGAAGCTAGGAAGTCCTGTAGAAGTTGCATCCAGCTATCAAAACACACCACGATTATTAATCGGTCCAAAAGTGTTTGATACTTATATTAGGACAATAAAATTAGTTATTCCTTGGGCAATAATTATTACAGTTATTGTACAGATGATAGACAGTATTGTGCTTTATAATGAAGAAGGTGGCGCTCTTCTGTCTGCTATTATTCAAACTATTTCTTTAACTATCGCTCATATTATCTCAGTAATCATTTACGTACTCTTCTGGATTACAGTTACTTTCATTGTCATAGAACGATCTGGAGAAAGTAACATTCGAATACCCCTTATAAAGGACCATCCAGATTGGACACCTGATGATTTAACTAAAGTTAAAATAATTCCTAAAGAAAAAACAATTTCGCTTAATGATAATATTTTTAGTTTCTTAGGTATTGCTATCTTCTCCTTTGTCTATTTCAATGCTCATCACCTTATAGGAATCTATACTTCTCACAATAAAGGTGGCTTTAAATTTATTATGCCTATATTCAATCAGGAAGTCTTACTCTCCTTTGCACCGATTATTTTAAGTTGTATCGTATTAAGTGCAGCTTTAACATTATGGAAATTGAAGGAAGGCCAATGGACAATGTTAATTGCCGTAGTTAATGCTCTTCTTCAATGTACAGGAATCATTGTTTTTATCCTCATGGCTATTCACCCTGATTTCATACACAGTCCCGCTGTACCTTATATCGCTGCGATTACGGAAACGACCTCAGCTAAGATTTTGGTAGCTATAGATCGAATATTGTTCGTCAGCATAGCTATCACCATCGTCGCAAATGCATTTGATATTTATAGTGGCTTTAAAAAGGCTAAAATTTGAAATGAAAATACGTTTTGGGGCTGACTCTTTCTTGTTGGCCCTACACTTATTTAAAAGCTCACCCAATCGATCAAAATACCGTTATTCTCTAATGTTTTGTATAATAAAGTTGAGAGTTATTAAATAATTTGCACTAATTCAGACAGAATAAGGGGAAATAATTATGACCATTCTTCTTGTAGATGACAATCAAGTCAATCTATTTGTAATTGAAAAAATATTAAAAAATGCAGGTTATAATAACTGTGTTTCTCTAACATCTGCCTATGAGCTTTTTGATTATTTACAGTTAGATGCGCCAAATCCAACAGGAAATTCAGTGGATTTAATTTTATTAGATATTATGATGCCTGAAGTAGATGGTATCGAAGCTTGCAAACGCATTAAGCAAAATGAACGATTAAAGGATATTCAAATTATCTTTGTCAGCGCTCTAGAAGATAAAAACACGCTTGCGGAAGCACTTGATATCGGTGGAGTAGATTATATTACAAAGCCAATAAATAAAACCGAGCTACTTGCTAGAATTCGGGTTGCTTTACGATTGAAAGCAGAATTAGATTGGCATACTCAGCAAGAAAAAAAAATACAATACGAATTAGATTTAGCTACACATGTACAAAGAAGCCTTTTGAGCGCCCCTTTAAACGAGAAGAATATTCAAATAGAGGTCTCTTATCGTCCTTCTTCTAATTTAGCAGGTGATATGTATTATTGGCATAAAATAAATGATCACCGATACGCCTGCATTTTGCTTGATATGATGGGACATGGTATCTCTGCAGCACTTGTTTGTATGTTTATCTCCTCTGTCCTAAGAGAAGCTGTGAAACAATTAGAAGATCCCGAATTAGTTATAAAAGAGTTAAACCGTTATATGACAATTTTACGAAATGGAAAAGAGGACAATCTTTTTTATTTCACAGCTATTTATTTAGTGATTGATACTGAACAAAAAACCATTGAATATGTAAATGCCGGTCATCCTTCAGGCTATGCTCTAGTTGATGATAAAACGCTCGTACATTTAAATCGAGGAAGCTGCGCAGTCGGCTTTTTTGATGAGATTGACGTGCAAAAGCAATTCATCCAATACAATGAGGATGTGCAAATTATTTTATATACGGACGGAGTGTTGGAGACAATGGGACCATGTGAAATGGAATCCGAGAAGCATTTACAAACGCTAATATCTACGAAATGGGATCATTCTCGACGTCTGATTGACCATATACTGCCTAAGGAGAAACAAGGGAATCAACCAGATGATATGTGTGTATTAATGATACAAGTACATTAAACTACATAAAAAGTGGCTGTTGCCTAAGTCTCTACTATGGAGAAACTTGGACAACAGCCTATTTTTTATATTACTTTAACTTCTGATATATTTTTTCATTTCCTACGATTTCTTTATATTTTGAAATAATATCTTCAAATCGTAGTGTCTCTTTATCGCCTAAGCATAAAAATCCATTTTCACTTAGACTTTCGGAAAACAAATGATGAACCTGATTTTGTAACTCAGGTGAAAAATAAATCAAAACATTTCGGCACATAATGACATGAAATTCATTAAACGATTGATCTGTTACTAAATTATGCTGTGCAAATATAATGTTTTTTAACAGTGCCGGATGGAAATAAGCATATTGATAATCTGTTTTATAGTATTCAGAAAAAGCATGGGTGCCTCCAGCAAGTATATAATTTTTCGTATATGCCTGCATGTTATTAATCGGGAATACTCCTTTTTTTGCCTTTTCCAATACTTGTTCATTCATATCCGTAGCATAAATAACCGCTTTATCCATTAACCCTTCTTCCTGTAGCAAAATAGCCATGGAGTATACTTCCTCACCTGTAGAACATCCTGCATGCCATATCCGAATTTCAGGGTAATCTCTTAAAAAAGGTACAACCTCTTCGCGAAAAGCCTTAAAAAAACTAGGGTTACGAAACATATCAGTAACATTTATCGAAAAATCATTCAATAGTTGCTCTAAAAACCCATCTTCATGTATTACTTTTTCAAGTACACGAGAAATCGTTGGGATATTACTCATCCTCATCCTACTATAAATCCTTCGTGATATAGAAGAACGATTGTATTGTCGGAAATCAAAGCCCGACAAACGATATATAGCCTCTAGTAATAAATCAATTTCTAATTCTGTATGCATTTTTTGCAGCAAAGGAAATCGTTCCATTTTATTAACTCCCTTTAGAAACTAGCCATACTCTTAAAACGGATACTAATTGATCTAAATTTAACGGCTTACTTATATAATCTGAAGCACCCGCCTCTAATGTTTTATCTCGATCATTTTTCATAGCCTTCGCTGTTAAAGCAATAATCGGTAAATCCATAATCTTCATTTGTTTACGTATAATCGACATCGTTTCATAGCCATCCAAATTCGGCATCATAATATCCATCAAAATAAGGTCAATTTCATCATTAGCTTGCATAATATCTAAACACTCGATCCCATCTTTAGCAACTAAGATATTCATACCTCGTTTTTCGAGTGCATTTTTTAATGCATAAATATTACGGTAATCATCGTCTACAATTAAAATATTTTTCCCTTGAAAAACTTCTACCTCTTGTTGAGAGAAATCGTGAGCTTCCAATAGCTGTTCTTCCATTAGCTCTTCTAATTCCTTGGTAGCCCCTACCTCATGAATAGCAAGTTCAAGATATTCTTGCTCCTCAATGCCATTTGGCAAGCTTGGGATGGTTAGTGTGAATGTACTACCTTGCCCTTCATTACTTTGTAATGAAATCCAGCCGCCAAGTAATCTCGCAAGTTCTTTACAAATGGACAAGCCAAGACCTGTTCCACCGTATTTACGTATCGTAGCACCATCAGCCTGTTGGAATGATTCAAAAATAAGCTGATGCTTGTCCTTCGGAATCCCTATACCTGTATCGGAAACTCTGATTTCTAACCAGTCAGCACTAACATCCTGCATATTATTTGTTAACTGTTCTTCTCTAAGCTGTTTAATGTCCAGATGAACTGAGCCTTGCTTTGTAAATTTAAAGGCATTTGATAATAAATTTTTCAATATTTGCTGGAATCTTTGTTCATCAGTATAGAAAATATCGACTACATTTTCGTCTTTCGAAATATAGAATTGTAGATTTTTTTTCATTGCAACAGGTGCAAAGGTTTGTTCAATTTGTACAGGAACCTCACTCATATTCATTTCATCAAAATTAATATCTAGCTTACCTGCCTCAACTTTTGATAAATCTAAAATATCATTAATTAATGCCAGCAGATCTCCACCTGAAGAATGGATAACCTTTGCAAATTCGGCTTCCTCTTCTGATAATGTATTTTGGCTATTTTCAGCCAACATTTCCGATAAAATTAAAATGCTATTCAGTGGCGTTCGTAATTCATGTGACATATTGGCTAAAAACTCAGATTTATAATTTGAATTTAGTAACAGCTGTTCTGCACTTTCCTCTAATTCTTTCTTAGCTTGTTCTAATTGTTTCGACTTTAACTCTGCCTCTTTTGTTCTTTCTTCCAATTGTTCATTAATCATTGTCAGCTCCTCTGTTTGCAGCTGCAATTCTTCTGATTGTTTCTGAAGCTCTTCAGATTGTACCTGTAATTCCTCTGTCAAAGCTCTTGATTCATTCAATAAACGGACAATTTCCATACGCCCTAGGACACTATTGATCGTTAATCCAAAGGTTTCAATAACTTGCTTCACTAATTCCTGCTGTAGCTCATTAAAGCTAGTTAATGTAGCTAACTCAACAATAGCGATTACGTCATTTTCAAATATAATAGGAACGATAAAAATACCTTTTGGCTGTATTTTCCCTAAACCAGTGCCGATTAAACGGAAATCTTCTGGAATATCATTATAAATTAAAACCTTTTTTTCTAGAGCACATTGTCCAATTAAGCCTTGTCCCAGTTTAAAGCTCTCCATTCCAACGTTATCCGTTACATCCGCAAAAGCCGCCTTTTTTACAAACTGTATTTGATGATCAGTAGTTTCACGAACATACAATGCTCCAAGGGAAGATTGCGTTTTTTGCGCTATTTCTGAAAGGAAGGTTTCAGTTAATTTGGTTATGGCAGAAATCCCTTGATATTTTGTGACAATTTCTGCGATATTCAACTGTAGCCATTCTCTTCTCTCAAGCGCATCCAACAACTCATTTGTAGCAGCTGCAAGAGCATTGATTTCATCATTTGTTTTAACATGTATTCTTCCTTTTTGATTGCTCTTGGAAGCAGTGATTTCTTGGATTGTTCGTGTAACCTCTGTTAACGTTTTTACGATTGAACGAGAAATACTACTTGCAATGATAATCGCAACAGCTGAAATAAATATAAGTATGCCAAGCAGTGTAAGTGTTACAATACTATTTTTTTTGTCCAACTCGTTTACTTTGGCTTGCATCGTTGCAATTACCTCTGAACGGAGTGATTCAAACTGATCTCGTACTGTTTCTATGTCTTTACTACCTATATCTACTTTATAGAGTTCCCATAAAGCTTCTTTATTCTTTTCTTTTTTTAATTTAATGGAAGGCTCTCCTACTGTTGTAATCCAATGCTGTATCGTTGCATTTATCTCATTTAACCTCTGTTGTTGTGCTGGTTTATTTTCTAAAAGTTGATAAAGTTCGCCAAAAGTTAATTCCCAACTTTCACCAGCTCTATTATAAGGTTCTAAATAACTTAATTCGCCTGTAATCATAAAGCCTTTTTGGCTCGATTCCATATCTAAAATGTATTTTTCAATTCGATTAGTTAGAGCTTGTATATTTGAGTCATTCTTGATAATATAATTTCTTTCTTTTTGTAGAGAAGTAATTTGATTATTTAAGATGACCACTGATGCAAGTAAACAAAGTATGATAACAATATAGCCTAACGTAATTTTCGTTCGTATACTTATCTTTAATTTATTTAACATTTGCTTTCCTACCTTTATCTGTCATAAACCCTATAACTAATATCATTGTACATCAAAAAGTAACAAAGTTTCTTCCTCTTACGTTAAGAGAATAATCTCTTTGTGAGGAATATTTAATAAAGTTCATATCCAAAAGTTGTGGATAAACGTCTACTATGTAAATAAGTTGATCTTCGTTACGACTGGGCGACTCCTCGGGGATTAGCGATATAGAGGAACGAAGGCTAAAAGCATCACATCCTGTGATAACGCCTTCGTGACCAACATCCTGCTGCTGCCGCTACGTTGCACTCACGCTTTCGCGCAAAAGACATCTGTTGCCCCGAGACCCTGCAGCGAGCAACGCGAGTGAAGCGGCTCATCGGACGCCCCCAGGAAGCTTTGCTCTGTGCGAAAGCGTAGCGACAGCAACAACAAATGTTTTCTGTAGCGAAAGCGAAGCGGCAGCTACAAAGCGCCCAGTCGCAACGGAAATCAACAACACGTTTTGGTGATGATTCATTAAAAGTTAATAAGCCCCATATTCTTTTCATATATATTATATATTGGCCAATTTTGCCGAGACATAATTGATAGTAAGGAGAGAACAATTGTGGACATTTTCGTAAGACCTGGGGATTCTCTTTGGCATTTTAGTGAAGTGTTTAAAATACCTCTTCAACTAATTATAGATTCAAATCGAACTATTAAACCTCAATTTTTAAGGGTTGGACAGCGTGTTCGAATTCCGGGGTTTGTTACAATCAATTATCAAATAAAGCAAGGAGATACTTTTTGGCAAATAGCCCAAAGCAGAAATCTCCCATTAGTGGCCATTTTGCTCGTCAATCCTGGTCTCAATCCAAATCAATTACACATTGGGCAGACAATTCGCATTCCCCAACGAATCACATGGAGGCTCATCAATGGTAACCAAAATTATACTTACACGACCATGATGAACGATATTAAAAAACTACTCGATACTTATCCGTTTCTACAAAGCTCTACAATTGGACATTCTGTTTTACAGCATGAAATTCCAGAGCTTCTAATTGGGAACGGAGCTAAGCGTGTCCATTATAACGGCTCCTTTCATGCAAATGAATGGATTACAACTCCAATTATTTTAACTTTTATAAACGACTACCTACTCTCTCTCACTAATCAAAATACAATTCGCGGTTTATCCCTTCTCCCACTTTACCAGCAAACACTCCTTTCTATCGTTCCGATGGTCAATCCCGATGGTGTTGATTTAGTATTACAAGGACCACCTAATGACGAAGCATTAAAAAACCAGCTTATTACTTGGAATAACGGTAACACCGATTTCTCTGGTTGGAAGGCAAATTTACATGGTGTCGATTTGAACGACCAGTTTCCTGCAAAATGGGAGCTTGAAAGAGCACGAAATCCGAAAACACCTGGTCCAAGAGATTTTGGAGGCCAAAAACCTTTGTCCGAGCCTGAGGCAATCGCTATGGCTGACTTAACAAGGAAGCGTGATTTCGCCAGAGTTCTTGCGTTTCATACACAAGGTAGAGTCATTTATTGGGGGTTTGAAAACCTCGAACCACCAGAGTCAGAAACCCTTGTTAATGAGTTTAGCCGGGTTAGTGGCTACGAGCCTATCAATTCAGCAGGCAGCTATGCAGGCTATAAAGATTGGTTTATCCAGGATTGGCGTAGACCTGGATTCACTGTTGAATTAGGTAGTGGTACAAATCCACTTCCACTTAGCCAATTCGACGACATCTATGAAGAAACATTAGGTATATTCCTTGCAGCTTTGTATATGTAATAGAAATCGATAATCTAAGAATAGTTCCCCTTAAGGATTTTTCATCCTAATTCAATTCTAAATAAATATCCCCAATCCCCTTTTACTTCTAAAGTGAATGGGGATTTTTTAACCTCTGATTGATTGCTTCTTGATAGTTCATCACCAAAAGTCGTGGGTGACTTTTGTTAGCGACAGCAAAGCGGCAGCAAATGTTTTGTCTGTGCGAAAGCGTAGCAACAGCAACAACAAAGCGCCCAACCGGAACGGAAATCAACCACACGTTTTGATGATGATCCTTCTTAGCAGAAATATGGACCTATTTGGAAAAATTACTTTGACAGGCAGAGTAATGTTTGCTAATATTACTCTGACAGATAGAGCAATAAAAAAATAAGTAGGTGACTTATGGTTCGAAGTGACATCATCCGCGGACACTTGGATTCCATTATTTTAAGGCTAATATTAGAGAAAGATCGTTATGGCTATGAAATTTCTCAGGAAATAAGTATCCGCACAAATAATCGTTTTCAAATTAAAGAAGCAACGTTATACGCAGTTTTTCAACGCCTTGAGAAAAAGGAAATTATTGAAGCCTATTATGGTGATGTTTCACACGGAGGCAAAAGAAAGTATTACCGTATTACCCCATTAGGTAAAGCTTATTTAAATGAGCTAGTAAAAGAGTGGTCGGAAGTAAAAGAAATTATCGACTTATTTATGGAGGGCTTAGAATGAAAAAAATAAAAAACCATATTGATGAGCTTTTTAAAGACATTCCTCGTAATAAAGAAACCGAGATGGTTAAACAAGAAATCATTCAAAATCTTGAAGAAAAAGTATATTATTTGATGGATCAAGGGAAAGAACAAGAGGATGCCATTAACAAAGCAATCGTAGAGTTTGGAGATATTGAAGATTTAAAAAAGGAATTAGGTGTGAAAGAGCCCGAAAAGAAAAACATGGCTAAATTAAATTTAGAATTCTCTATATGGGGTAGCGGCTTAATTATTGTATTTTTTATATTTATTAATCTCTACTATACGCCACATACAATATGGGCAATCTATCCGATCTTCGCAATTTTATGGTGGCCCTTATCTATGTACTTTGTTTGGTCACGTAAGAAATGGAGTGAATAAAACATGAAGAACTTTATTAGCTTTTCGATTGTTGGTAGTTTAATGACAATGATTTTTTTAGGAATCGTCAATTATACGACATCACCTCAGACGATTTGGTTCATTTACCCGTGTTTACTTGTTCTGCTATGGCCCATTACTTTATTTTTTATGTCTAAAAGAATGTATAAACAATATTCTCTAGTTTGCAGTGCTATGATTATTGCTTTTCTTATCATTGAAAATTATTTATACTCCCCCGATTATATATGGTTCATTTATGCGGTTTATCCAATCATCTGGTGGCCAATTCTTATGTATTTAGAAGAAAAAGCAAAAACATTAAAAATTGCGCTGATCGGCTGTGCAAGTACCATCATTTATTATTTTTTATTAAATATTATTTTATCCCATCCATACCCTTGGGCGATTTATCCTGCATTTTTAGTCATTTGGTGGCCATTAGCTTTATACCACGCACAAACAAAAACGTTTGTAGCATTCTCTGTTACCGCTACAATGCTGATCAGCATCTTTTTTATTACAGTAAACGTTGTCTCTTCTCCAAACGTAATATGGGCGTTTTATCCAATATTTGTCGCCCTTTGGTGGCCCCTTAGTATGTACTTCTACGTTTATAAAAGAAAAATGTACAATTCAACAACTCTTCCTAAAAGAATTTGAAAATTTCGATTATAATTCACATTCACAGAGGGGAATTAGATGAAAAAGATAATGAAATTTATAAAATTTACTGGAATAATTACTATCATATTACTCATAATAGCGCTTTTATCCCCTACATGGACTGCCCATATTAAAGGTACTAACAGTGTAAGTGCATTAAAGCAAGTAGAGATAAATGGAAGTAATCATGAAGTTATGATACGTGGCAAAGATCAGGATAATCCTGTTATTATTTTTGTCCATGGAGGGCCTGGATGTTCAGAAATACCGTATGCCAGTAAGTATCAAAACTTATTGGAAAACAATTTTACGGTCGTGAATTACGACCAAAGAGCAAGCGGAAAATCATATCATTTTTTTGAGGATTATTCTAATCTTTCAGCAGACTTACTCGTAGATGACTTATTGGCCTTGACGGATTATATATCAGATCGTCTTGGCAAAGAAAAAGTAATCTTAATTGGCCATTCTTATGGTACGTATATTGCAACGCAAGCTGCCTCTAAAGCTCCTGAAAAATTTACAGCATATGTTGGAATTGGACAGATGAGTGATACAGTAGAAAGCGAGATTGACAGTTTGAATTACGTTATTAAGCAAGCAGAAAAAGCTGGCCATACAGAGGATGTTCAAGATTTACAAGAGTTAACTGGAAAAATTAAAAATGGCGATATATTTACCCCACGTACGTATGTTGGAAAATATGGTGGATCTTCAAGACTTATTGATAACCCTGATGGGAATATCATAAGTATGTTATTCAGTCGTGAGTATAACTTATTAGATGTGATTCGTTACAACTATGGGCTATCCTACTCTCAAAAGACTTTATTAGAGGAAACAATAAAAAATCCGTTACCTACTAAAGTAAACAAGCTCGAATTACCATGCTATTTTGTTATGGGTAAGTATGATTATCAAACTTCATCTAATGCAGCAAAAAACTACTTTGATATTATTGAAGCCGATAAAAAAGAATTTATTGCCTATGAACAATCAGCACATTATCCACAATTTGAAGAGAAGGAAAAATTTTATGAATGGATGTGCGATACTTTTATAAAGTAAATGCAATTGTATTAATTTCATAATCTTGATCCAGTCCAATTCTTAGCGGGTGTATTCTAACAATATGGGTTTTTCAAGAAATTAATCTGCCCTATTTATTTAATAAGAGCGTGTTTTGATTAATCCATTTTTCATATGCCTGGATTTAAGTTGATTGGAGTGGAGGCTGGGCGACTCCTTGGGGATAACAGCAATCGAAGTTATCGATATAGTCAATAGCAACGTTTGCTGTAGCTCACATTATTTATTTACTATATAATTTAGTTATTAAATATTTAACGGGCTGTGATATTATGTCAAAAAATGAGCAATTGCACAATGTGGAAACGATTATGAGAGAGATGCTTGAAATACAGAATAAATCAAAAATGTTTGTAAATCTCTTATCTGAGGGAGACTCATTGTCGCAAAACCAATTAATCCTCCTACTTCAGCTAAAGATTAATGACGGTATGAAGGCAACAGAAATTGCTGAGTTCTTTAGCGTGACGCCAGGAGCCGTTACATCCATGTGCGATAAACTTGAGAAATTAGAATTTGTAAAACGGATTAGAGAGCAAGAAGATCGTCGTGTTGTAAAAATGGTATTAACTAATAGCGGTGAATTAAAGGTTCAAGATTTATTTTTAAAGTTTCCACAGGAAAAACTGATAGACATGGCAAAAATATTGCGTGAGGTTAATCAGTTAATGAATAAAATTTTTTAGGATTTCATGAAATTGAAATCCTTTTTTTATTGCCTAGAAACCTATAAAAAGCTCGTGACAATTATTTTGTTCTTGACAAAACAAAGCAGCATATAATTTAATTAATATATATTTTAATAATTAAAATATATATTAATTAAATTAAAATGAGGTGGTTATCCGTGATTCAAAAACTACGTACAGTAACCCTTACTAACGGCTCTATTAATGACTTAGCAGCAGACTGTGAGCAATTAAATATCCGTGGATTTGTTACTTTACATCAAGAAATACGCGTAAAAAAAATCTCTACTCATGGCCATAGCTCTTTTCATTCCCGCGTTGAAGCGCAGATTTTAAATAGTACAGGATCTTGCTCTATAAAAGATTTTTGTGAAGTTAATGAGGTTAAAAGTGCCGGGAGCTTAAATATGCGCAATGGGCGAGTAACAACATTGAATAGTTCGGGGAAGTTGACCATTGAACAAAACTTACAAGTTGAACAGTTTCATGCAGTCGGTTTTGTTAAAGCAAATGAGATAGAGGCTAAACATTTTCAATTAAGAATGTCTGGTGGAAATGAGATTGGAGAGCTTATTGCAGATGTGATACATGTAGAAAAAGATACGTTATCTATATCTTTTCTAAAGAAAAAGCTGAATTGTAAATGTATTAAAGGTGAACAAATACACCTTTCCTATACAGATGCAGAAATTGTTGACGGAGATATTGTAGCAGTAGGCGATAATTGTCATATACAAACACTTTACTATACAAAAAGCTATTCGATTGCTAAAAACGCCAAGGTGCAACAAATTATACAGAGGAAAGAGGAATGACATTCATAAAAATTATTCAAGGCTTTTTTTGCTCATTAGCCCTTCTCGTACTATCTGTCCTCTATACAGGGCTGATCTTCAGTGCATTACTATCAATAGTAGCCGGCATTTTGCGAACATTCGGCTTGGAACAAATACAAATGAGCATTTGGAAAGGTGTTGAGCTTCCGATCGCTTTCAGCATTCCTTTAGCACTCTTGTTTTCTTTGTTGCTATTCTTTTGTTCAATGTATATCAAACGCTCTATCCAATTTTGTTATGCCAAGCTTAAATTTTAAAATTAGAAGCACACCTTTTGTTTGCTAGTAAAAGGTGTGCTTCTAATCATTTATTTTGTTTTATATAATCAATAAATATTTTTTTCATTGCGCTTTTGTCATTAATTAACGCCTATTTTAATATATTAGATAATATGGATAAAAAATTCCCGATACAACTTATTACTAAAAGTGGATATGAGAATTGTTAAATCATACGCTATGAAATATAAGGTGATCTTCGTTACGACTGGGCAACTCCTTGGGGATCAGCGATAGAGGAACGGAAATCACTCCACGTTCTAATAGAAGCTTATTTTTTGGCAAAATACTCTTCCTTAAGGATTTGTGCAATAAAAAATAGAACCTCCACCCAAAATTAGAATGAAGGTTCTATTTTATTATTTAGAAACAAATCGTTTACATTCTTTGTTTCTACATCTAATTTTATTTTAAACGAAGCGCTTCGTCTGTTGCTTCGTTAATTTCTTTAAGAAGCTCTGGATTTTCTGCTAATGACTTGCCGTATGATGGGATCATATCTTTAATTTTTGACTCCCACTCGTTAACATGTTGAGGGAAACATTTATTGATTACCTCAAGCATAACGTGTACAGCAGTAGATGCACCTGGAGAAGCTCCAAGTAATGCAGCAATTGAGCCATCAGAAGCACTTACAACTTCCGTACCAAATTGAAGCGTACCTTTACCACCAGCTTCAGTATCTTTAATAACTTGTACACGTTGACCAGCTACAATAATATCCCAATCATCGCTCTTAGCATTTGGAATGAAATCACGTAGCTCTTCCATACGTTGTTCTTTAGATAACATAAGTTGTTGGATTAAATATTTTGTTAATCCCATCTCTTTAACTCCTGCCGCTAATAACGTTGTAAGATTATGCGGTTTTACAGAAGCAAATAAATCCATATTTGAACCTGTTTTTAAGAACTTAGGTGAGAAACCTGCGAACGGTCCAAATAATAAAGATTTTTTGTTATCAATATAGCGTGTATCAAGATGCGGAACAGACATTGGTGGAGCACCAACTTTAGCTTTTCCGTATACTTTTGCGTGATGTTGCTCAGCAACTTCTTGGTTTTTACATGCTAGGAATAATCCACTGATTGGGAATCCACCAATATGTTTCCCTTCAGGAATACCTGATTTTTGTAGTAATTCTAGGCTTCCTCCACCAGCTCCAAGGAAGACAAATTTTGCTGTATGGTATTCCATTTTACAGCCTTTTTTGTCGTGCACTCGTACTTCCCATGAACCATCGCTAGTACGTTTCATGCTTTCTACAGTGTGATTGTAGTTGATGTCAACGTCTTTGTTTTTTAAATGGTCGAATAACATACGTGTTAATGCACCAAAGTTAACGTCTGTACCAGTGTCAATTTTTGTCGCAGCGATAGCTTCATCTGCTGGACGATCTTGCATAATAAGAGGAATCCATTCCTTTAGTTGTTCTGGGTCATCAGAAAATTCCATACCTTGGAATAAAGGATTTTTCGCCATCGTTTCATGACGTTTTTTCAGAAACTCTACATTGTCTTTCCCTTGTACTAAACTCATATGAGGTAAAGGCATAATAAAGTCTTGTGGATTACTGATTAGTTTATTGTTCACAAGATAAGACCAAAATTGTCTTGAAACATGGAACTGTTCATTAACGTTAATCGCTTTGCTAATATCGATTGATCCGTCTTTTTTCTCTGAAGTGTAGTTAAGCTCACAAAGTGCCGCATGCCCAGTTCCCGCATTATTTAATTCGTGAGAACTTTCTTCACCAGCTTTATCAAGCGACTCAAACACTGTAATTTTCCAATCTGGTGCTAATTCTTTAAGCATTGTCCCCAAAGTCGCACTCATGATTCCGGCACCAATTAAGATAACATCTGATTTAATTTGTCTGTTACTCATTTTTACCTTCCTTATATATTAAGATTTGCAGAAAGGATGTAAGCTCTCCTGCTGTCACAGTAAGCTCTGGAGTAACGTAGGAGTACATCTTTTCTGTATCAATTATTACCTTATTGCAGTGTATCATAATTACATAAAGATTAAAATATCAACTATCTATATGAGAGTTATGTGCATTTTTCGAGCCTTCTCCTTAATAAATCAAGAGAAAAACCCACTATTCCCCCACTAAGAATCACCACCTTTATTTAAGCGTTATGGAATAATCGTCCTAAATTTGGTTAGCGTTTTCATAAAATAATGAGGTTTTATTTATTATTATATTTATATAATAACATAAAAATATGGAACCAGTCTTGTTTTTGCACCAGCTCCACTATACATAAAAAATATATAGAATTTTCTCACTATTTTCTAGTGTTTTATTAAAATTATTTCTTTTTAGTCTAACCAAGAAAGTAAAGCTCATTCTATTAGAGGACTTTTTATTTTCCAACCATCAATATCAAAATCACCCATCTGATTCATTACATGGTTTACTAACTCTTCATATACTTCCATCATCCTTTGTATATCCGTTTCTATTAAAGCTTTTAAAAACATTTCCTTAAATATGGAATCAGGGAAAACATTTTTTAAATATTTTTTATTATAGGCTGGATCTATAAGATAAGAATGCACTTGATAGTATGGAATGCTTTCTAATCTCAAAAACTGACAGTACTCAGAAAATACATTAGCTAATGAATTAAAATATACAAAGTGGAAATCCACTCTTTTTTGTTCAAAACAATCCTTTAAATTATCTAATGAATCCCATAGTGAATATTTTTTCATTTCTACTATTGTTTTATTAAGTTCATCATATTCATTGTTTAGCCAATGTTCAGCTTCGATTTTTAATTCATGAAGTATCCCCGTGTTATCGAATAGAATCTTTCCTGTCATCAATTGAACTATAGACATTGTTCTATGGTTTTGAAAATCTTGTTGAAAGTATTTGCGAATTTGTTTTGGTGGATTGGCGAAATACTCTATAAGAAAACCATTAATAAGTTTATTCCCTCTCTCTCTCCAATCAACATCATCAGATAAAATAATATGTACATCAATATCAGAACGATTAGTAGGATTGCCCGTAACATAGCTCCCACATACAAGTGCCCCTACTACGTCATTTCTATTTTTCCAGTCCTTTAAAAATTCTTCTAGCGCTATTCTCCATTCTTCCATAAAGTTATCATCACCTTCTTAAAAAGTTTGTGCTTTAGCATATCGTATATATTCAAAATTTATTTTATAAATCCTTTCTACAGGGATGAATTCTGTATATGAAAAAACACAGCCATATTTGCTGTGTTAATGATGGATGTGCCACTTTTGCCTATTGTTAGTTCAGCATTTTTCGCATGAAGGGAGTTATCAGGATTTTAAAATGATACCGTGATTTTTTATTAGAACACCTATCTATCTTTATTTTTTTCCAATAGCTGCTCCATTTTATTATCAGCACGTTGTAAGACTTGCTTTATTTGTTTAATCTCTTTTTCTCTTTGAATCATCTGTTTATACTTATTTGAAATAATAATTTCATCTGTTGAAGGCTTTGAATTTCCGATTCTGTCAATTCATCATTTTCATCCGTATTTTGCGACCATTCAAAAAGTATTTTAATTTCTTGAAGTGAAAAACCACATTTCTTTAGTTTTAGAATTGTACTAATGATCTCGATATGATCCTCGTTATACTCACGATGTTTGTTATTTATTTCTGGACGTAATAGACCCATTTTTTCATAATAACGGATAGTGTCTTTACTAAGACTAGTACATGTAGCAAATTCACCGATTTTTATGATCATCACCTACTCATAAATAAATTTATAAACCATTAATAGCAGTATACAATGGAATATGAAGCGAACGACATGGTGACTATATCTAAGCTGTTTATTTGTTACTTGCCCTTCCGCAACTGCTAATACATGTATCAAAACAAATTCAAGGATTAGCAACATCAGTACTAGAGCTTTGTTCGGTAAAAATATCGTTACAAGAATACAGATAGATAAGACAATAAACAAAAGTGTTCGTATTTGATATCCGTTCTCTCTCCATTGCTGCAAGCCTGCAATCCCTGTCAATAATGCGTATAACCCTATCAATACATAAGTAATAATAGCCATTCACATCACCCCATTCTTTTAATACTTTCACTATAAAAGATGGAGTTAGCTCCATGTCAACATCTTCTGAACTATTACTGTTAGTACAAGCAAAAATATATCGCTGTCGCTAATTATGTTAAAGGTCAAATATTTCACCAGAATGTACTTTTAATTGTTCGACACCAATTTTCATTGCACTTTCTTCTGTATCCATTAGTGAAAAAACCTTGTGTGATAGAACTTCAATACTCATATGAGTAGACGATATCGCCTTCAAACCATCTGAAGATCTCTAATGTATATAGACCGTCATTTCTTTTAATAATTTCAACCTTATATTCTTCACTTGGGGATAAAATGCTTTTACAACTGCATTCATTGCCTCACCACCACTTAACCCTTTAATGACTTATTCTTTAAACATCCTTTCAACATTATGAAGTTCTATCTTTTCTTCTTCTTTTCGATAATCAAGATAAACATTTTCTTCAGCAATTATTAGTAACTCTTCTTGAAAGAATGACAACAAACGCTCTGCTTCTTTTATTAGTTTTGGTTTGAGATTGTTTAATATTTCTCTCTTACTATTAAATTCATTTTCATCCCATTTATCCCTTTGCTTTAATTTAGGTAGTGCATCAATCCCTGTTATATACGTAAGTCCTAAAAAACGAAGAAATGAATACCCGTTGCAATAATCATCATATAATTGCTCCAATATCTCTATTGGATCATCCTTATCAAATATGATGTTTTTCAAAAGAGAAATAATTCGTGTCTGTTCAAACTTCCCATGTGGAATTTCCATTTCTATTATCTTCACTAATTCAACTTTAATATGCTTTTTTCTATAATCCAAATCAAGTAACTTGAAGTAAAAATCATTGTTATAAACACTTTCAATTTCTTGTGTTTTGTAAAGCCATTCTTCAAATTCTGAGATACTATTCTGTCCTTTATATATTTTATAAAACTGTTTTTGAATATCCTCTTTACTATTCACGCTCTTACTTCAACTCCTTTAATTCTTCTGTTCGCAAATTTTGCTTGAGAATCAATTATGCCTCGGCATGATTGCGTCCGGAATCGGCTTTGTACTTTAATTTCTTTCAACGGGTGTCCAAATACCCGCTAAAAGACATTAAATAAAGGAATTGGATAAAAATCCAATTCCAAATATGAATAGACGAGTTTTTTAGCCAGTCTCTATATCCTAGCAAATAAAATTCTACTTAGAAAATAGTAGCTAAATAGTTTTGAACAGATTCAGGTAATAGTTGAAAGAATAATCCTTCATATTTGATATCGAGTATACCAGCAATAAACATAATAATAATGATGCATATTAAAAGGAGTTTCTTGTTTTTAGAAATCCACTTCAATAGGCTCCCCTCCTCTTAAAAATAGCGTTTATAGTTTGCCAATTAAGTATATATTGATTCATGTATTATATAAACCTATCCTTACAATCATTCTCTGTCACCCAAATTGGATATGTTACATAAATTAAAAATAATGCTGTTGATTTTCTTTTAGTCATGAATTCAATTTAGCTCCTTCGGGTAAACAATAAATAACGAAAGCTTTTGTCTCACCAATAATTGCTTAAAATTTTATAAAGAAAGGAATTGCAATGGTAAACTTTAAATCATTTCGTGGTGTCGTTACTCAGATTGATGATTTCCCTATTGGGCAAAATGGTGAAAAGGAAGGCTGTTATAAACTGATGACGGTAGAAGATAGTACTCAGGGCATCGTCAATTTTGTCGTCTCACCTTCCACTTACTTTGTGAATCAAGAAATTGTGAACCCCGGCGATCGGGTTACTGGATATTATGATGGGAATGCGCCTGTCCCTTTAATATATCCGCCTCAATATCGAGCACTTGTTGTTGTAAAGGAAAATAACAATCAAAATGTCAAAGTCGACTTTTTTAATAACCAATTAGTTAGTAGTGATGGTCAATTACAACTAAATGTTTCTGCTTATACACTTATCTTACTCAAAAATGGGCAACCTTTTTCAAAAAGCCTAGCCAATCGGAACTTAATTGTGATTTATGGCCCTACTACAAGAAGTATCCCTGCACAAACCACACCGTATAAAATAATCGTTTGGTGTTAATTTAAGATTATGAACATATAGTTGATGTGCGTCCCTACCTAATCTAACATTCATGACATACGTAAATATCATTCCGACTTTAGTAATTACACAAAATTAAACTGAATATTAAAAATATACAAAGATTATTTCCCAGGAAAAGGTGCTCAGTCACCCGTCTTTCGCAAAATTTCGCAGAAAGAACGATTAACTGAGGATTACTGAAAGCAAACAAAATGAATAAAATAAAGCGGCTTAGTCCTTTCAATTATTGGACTTAAGCCGCTTAAAAATTATTATTATTTCTTCTGTCACTATTTGTCTTGCATTTCGTGTAATTGCTGCTTGATCTGCTCTAAGTACTCTTTATTTTGTTGGACTGTATCCAAATGCTCACCATATTCCTTTGCATTCATAAATGCATTTTCTGCATGTTCGATTTGATTGAAAGCATGCTCAATCGCTATTTCCTCTGGGTGTGACTTTACATGCTTCAACAAACGCTCCGCCTTTTGGACGGAGTTCCCAAACAAAGTGCTTGGGTGATCCTTTTTCCAACTCATATCTGAGTGCTTAGCCAATTCTACCTCTCCCCTTCCTGCCATTTAAATAAATAATCTAGATATAGTATTGTAAAATGTGCAGAAAATATGTACGGACAAAGTGCGAATATCTATGCAATCTAAACTTTGGCTTTAATATTTGCATGCAAAATAAAATTTCCCCATCTCAAAAACGAAAAAAAGAAGCACTAATGAATGCTTCCTCTACAAAATTTCTTCAGCCATTTTCTTATTGTCAGTATGGATGCCTCTCATCCCTTCAAAAAATGAATATTCTTCACTTAAATATCTTTCTAACTCTCCATTATCATGAGGAAGCTGCTCTAAGTAATACTTCGAGCTGTTTATCCTTTTTTG
Source organism: Lysinibacillus sp. EB271-A1-10B (assembly GCF_058791335.1). Lineage (NCBI taxonomy): Bacteria > Bacillati > Bacillota > Bacilli > Caryophanales > Bacillaceae > Lysinibacillus > Lysinibacillus sp. EB271-A1-10B. The sequence continues at coordinate 9,935 of NZ_JBYTDL010000011.1, read as the reverse complement.
AATTTCCTGTTGATTTTGCGTTGTCGTACCATGTCCAGGTACGTGGGTCGTTATTTCATGATTAAGCAAAATATTTTCAGCTTTATTAACCGTATTTACATAGTCTTTATAGTTACTATAAAATAAATGGAAACTCAATATCTGACAAATAATCGCCAGAAAGAAACAGACCATAAGGCTCAATAACTGTAAATAAACCATCATTCGTATGACCAGGTGCTTGATAAAATGTCATGGTAAAAGAATCGAATTCTACTTTTTGCCCGTCCTCTGAAACGACAATATCTACATTTGGATATTGAGGTGAATAACTTCTATTCAAATAATACCCTTGGTCAAATTGTTTAATTTTTTGCATGATGTCTTCTTTGTTAGGATTTTCATCAAATTGTTTTGAAGCAATTATCTTAGCTTCTGGGAATGCCCCAGACCCAATAATATGATCAAAATCGCTATGTGTATAAACAATATATAGTTGTTTATCACCTCTAATCTCGTTTATAAAACTCTTAATGTCTTCAATTTCAGTAGGTAGCCAATTAGGATCTGTCATAATTACTGCTTCATTCGTTTGAATGATTGCCGAGGTAGTCATATATAATACACTTTAAAAAACTGTAATATTATTTTTTTTGAATTGAATCACCGAACCACCCTTTTCCCCTTATTTTCTTTTGATAATGAGTTAGTTATAATTTACCCGCTCTATTCCTTAGTTCGGTCACTATTTATAAAATCCTTCTTTAGGAAAAAAAGTATGCGAAATCAATTTAAATTTCACATACTCTTAGCTTTTTCTATAGATACAAATATTCATAATTAATGGATCACATTATTTTTTATCCCTTACTTATGATACGATTTCCCATAACTAGTTTAAATGTAGAATCAAATCAATGTCACCTATATATTAGGTAGGAACGTTATTTCAATCAAGGAGAGTCAACATGAACAACGATAAGGACAACACAGAAGTCATCTTACTTTCTAACCCATCAGAATGTTTAAAGCATCCATTTCATCATAAACAAATTGTCTTTACTGGGGCCCTTTCCACTATGACACGTTCAGAAGCTGCAAAAAGAATACGAGCTTGTGGAGGAATTATGCAAGGCGCGGTTACACAGGATACAGATTTCCTTATTCTTGGGAACAAACGTCGTGGTATAAGTACAAAACAATTAAAAGCTGAGAAGTTAATGAGCCTCGGCTTAGACATTCAAATAATTATTGAGGATGATTTTATTTGGCTCATTTCAATGCAAGAAGAATAGCTACCTAAATTCAAACACCTTTTTTAAATCCCATCTAAAAAGGTATGAAAAACAACTACATACCTTTCACCTTTTTTATTACCTCAAACCCGTAATAATTCCAAATGATTTTAATTTGAAGGCTTACAATTCCAGAAAAATTTGAACAGTTAACTAAACAGAGTTTAAAAATAGTACGGCATAGTTTACTACACAAGCAAGCTCTACTATAAAACATATCTTATAGTATCCTAGCAAAAGGAGGTGATAAAATGGTGCAAATCCTTGATTACCAAGCAGTGGAGCCTCTAAGTACGTTTAACCTAGAAACTGCTTTTCCAATTCCACAGGCTCCATTTAGAGTTCTTTTAGCTTCAATTCAAATAAACATCCCAGGCACCGCTTCAAGAAATAATCGTGTCGAGCTACTTACAAGCGTTGGTGTAGCAGGAGTTACCGATATTTCTCAAATTGTATTTAGAGTGTTCCGTAATGGGAAAGAAATCTTTAATACTCAAGACGGGGTAGAATCAGCTGGTTCAGAACAAAATTACGTCTTTACATTCCAAGCTATTGATTCCAATTTAATAGCTGGCGCTAACTTCTATCAGGTTTTCGCTGAGAATTCTACTCCCAACACACAAGCAAACATTGTAGGACCCGTTTCTTTTAGTGGTCTAGCGATAAAAAGTTAACGATAAATAGCTCTTACTTTGCATTGATAATATTTAGGCCCTGCGCAAATCTGTGGCATAACATGATCGTTTTTTTTAAGAGTGTTGATTGATAAAGTGAGATGCATGTTTTAAAGCACATTATATAAAGATTAAAAATAATAAGCTGTATAGTAGTTATTAAAAATCTAACTTTCTACACAGCTTATTTTATTTATTTGTATTTAACGTCCCTAATATAAAATTTATTAGATACAGAGGTTATTTAGCAAATTGTAAAAACTTATTTATTCATGATACGTTTCTCTTGATTGGACTAAGTGAGATTTTATAAGTCTATTTGAAAAGAAGCACATTTCCTCAATAAATCAAAATTCCTTTGTCTAGAACAGATGTATTTCGCACCTGATTCCCTAAAATATACAGCTTTTTCAAATTAGGCAAATTCACTAAAGGCGCTACATTTGAAATAGCATTATTTTCTAAATGAAGCTCCTCAATTTGTTGCCACTTTTCCATAAAACTTAATGATTGTAATGAACTATCTTGTATAGTAAATGAACGCAGAGCTGAAAAACCAGCGAAGTAAGGCATAACCTTATCAACTTCGTTCACCCAGTCACCATTGTCTATTTGAAAAGATGCATCATTCAAATTTAAATGCTCCAGGTTTTTATTGTTAAACGAATTTTGACTATCAATTTGAAACTTACACTCATTACAATTTAACTTTTTTACATGCTGTAAATTGAATAATTCACTCGTCTCTTCATAAAAAGTTGTCTCATTTAAATTTATCGTTTGCAAATTTGGGAGACGATTTAAAGAATCGATGCCTTTAAAATCACCACCCTCCATTGCTGTAAGTTGTTCTAACTGTGGGTATTTTAGTAATTCTTCTCCATTCAAATACGACTGCGCCCCACTTATTTCAACAGTCAAATATTTTAAAACAGGTGCCTCTAGCTTGGGGAGCAAAGAACTTGCTAATTCTGCTTTTTTTAAATGAGGTGCTACAATCGACGATATTTCACCATGATAACCAGTTATCGATAAATCGGTCAGAGAAGACAGGCTGTTTACAATATCATGCAACTCTAATTTAAAAAGAGAAGCTAAACGCAGTTTTGTCAATGAAGACTTATTTCTAAGGCGTTCTACATTTGAAATATCCATATTTTCAAGATCAAGCGATTGCAGGTTGGGCATGTTTTGTATAAAATCAAGCGTTTTTAAATTTCGTACCGCTGTAAGCTTCAATTCTTGTAATTGATTCAGTGAATAGAACGAGCTAAAATCTGTCGCTTCACTTAGATCTATTGTTAACGACTGTAAATCAGCTAATGAAGACAACCACTTCAAATCATTGGCAGACATTAAGGACAATGATTTTAATGGCAGTTGATTCAGCAGAGGGAAGTCTGTAACCGTCTCAGTGTAGTACGAAATTTCAAGTGATTGAAGATTGGGAAACTCTAATAATAAAGCAAGTTCATCATTACTTCGAATTTGGATAGAGAGCTCTACAATATTAGACTTATCACTAAAATATTCAGCAATTTTACTAAATGATTCATTAAAGCTACCTGTATAGCTTTTTAAACCTTCCAGATGTCGGAAGCTTACATTTTCACTTCGTGATATTTCATAATCGCCCATCAAATTCAATACCGTCAGACCAGTAAAGGCTTCAAAATCTTTTTGTTCGATTTTTTGTGTATTTAATAGCTTATCCATAATGATATAGTTAGAAATTTTGGCTTGCTTATTTGTAAATGGATCATCAAGACTGTAATCAAAATGCCACTGATCTTCAGAATGGTATGCTGCCAAATAACGGATACTTACAATTTCTTCTTTAGTTGGCAAAGATTCACCTTTATCAAAAATATCTTTTAAAAAGAGTAAAAGAACTTCGCTTTCAGGCATTTTTCGAACAGATATTTTCTCACGGTTACCATTTTCTGTTTGATTGCTACTTAAGAGGAAATAGCCAAGGAATGCACAAAGGATTACAAACGGTACCATTAAAAGAGCTTTTAAATTCATTTTTGGACGTGTAGCTTTATTCGCAGAAGTTGCACCATAATAATTATTAATCGTCTGATCAACATAATAAACTTTATTCTCTTTCAACATTATTTCGGTCTCACAAAAAGGACATTTAAATGATTGTCCCTCTTTATATTCAATTTTCCCATTACAATTCGGACAATTTAATTTAATGAATTCCACTGGCAGTCCCTCCCCAGCTCTATTTTCAATTCAGCTAAGTTATCTAAAAAATAAATGTCATTATTTCTATTAAATACTAATTATCTCCCACCTTTAGACCTACAACAAAAAGTCGCCCAAGAAATTACCACTGTTTGATATATTTAAATTTACTTTCGCTACTTGAAATACAAGGAATACCTTCGCTTAAAGAATGATTGTAGTCCTACATAAAAAGGCTACTAATAAAAAGACAAAATACTCTTAAGATTTTTTTACTAATTTTTATATTTTTTCACCTACCTGTTTATTACTACTGTAAAATGAAAAGACTGGGACATTCGATACGAATTAAGAAATAATTTAATAAAAATTTATACAAGATAAGGATAAAATTGGGGGTTCATATATATATGTCTATGGAACAAACGAGGTATTCTCGGCTGGCTAATATAACAAAAATGATTAATATGAAGCTAGATTTACGTGAAGTATTAGAGCAGGTAACAATAGCAATTTCTGAAGAAATCGTCACATGTGATTCTGTGGGCATTTATTTACCACAAAAAGATGGTACATTCAGAGGATATGTAGGAAAACCAGCAGTTATTAATGGCTGGACTTTGAATATGCATATAATTGATACCGAAATAGATTTACTAGCAAAAGAAGTAATTGAAACAAAGAGAACCATCTATATTCCTGATACTTCGAAGGATAGTCGACCAGATCCCAGAGCAGTTGAGGGGTTCCATATTAAATCTTTATTAGTGCTTCCCATCTCCTTTGAACAAGAGTTATTTGGCCTTGTTTTTTTATTTGATTATGGAATTCCAATGAACTTAACAGACGAAGAAATTCAAACGGTCGAGGCATATGTGAATATGGCTGCTGTTGCTATTCAAAATGCAAACAACTTAACTTATAAAGAGCGCCTTATTAACGAAAAGCAGCTGCTGCTTGATGTTACACGTGACTTATCAATGTGCTCCTCACTACAAGAAAGCCTTGATAAATGCTTTTTCTACTTAGAGAAGTTTTTAGATAATAAAAATATAGGGATTCACCTTTTAGATCCTTTAGCAGAAAAAAGAGTGAAACCGGCTAAGTTGAGTAAGGAAAGTGATTGGACAGAAGAAAATTGGCTAAAGACACATAACAAATTTAAAATTGATCAAAGCAATGATGCTGTAATGCAGGAGGTTTTTGAAACCAAAACAGCCATTCTTATTCCAAATGTATTTGAGGATGATAGACCTAATCATGAAGTTTGTCGTAATTTCGGCATAAACGGTTTAGTTATGTTTCCTCTAGTTTCAATGGGTGAAATTTTAGGGCAAATATCTATTGTTAATCTTGAAGAAAAAGCATTTTATTACTCAGAAACCCAATTACAGTTGGCCCAATCCATTGTTGACACTACAGCATCTGCATTATCAAACCTGATATATATGGAAAAGCAAGAAATCATTATTGAGGAGAGAACCTCAGAAGTAATAGTGAAAAATAAAGAGCTTGAAAAAGTTGTAGCGGAGTTACAGCAGCTTAGCCGTGAAAAAGAGTTAATTCTCAACTCTGCAGGTGAAGGTATCTTTGGATTAGATCTTGATCGAAACATTACATTTTGCAATCCAGCAGGTGCACTCATGTTAGGTTATGAAACAGAGCGAGAATTAATCGGAAAATCCGTCGATATTATTATGAGTGGTAGTGAAACGGAAGACAAAATTATTATTTCATCCTTATTAAACACTAATTTCAACAGCTACAAGGTATTTTTTAGAAAAGACAACTCCAACTTTCCAGTAGAATATGTAACCTCCTTAATAAAAGAAGGAGACAAGATTGTAGGAGAAGTTGTCACATTTAAAGATATAACTCAAAGAAAGCAACTAGAAGAAAAGATTAAATACCACGCTTATTTTGATAGTTTAACGAATTTACCGAATAGAATTCTTTTAATAGATAGACTAACTCAAGGGCTAAAGTATGCAAAAGCGAACGGAGAAAAATTAGCAGTTCTCTATTTGGATTTAGACCGTTTTAAGTTAGTAAATGATTCGCTTGGACATAGCTATGGTGATCTATTACTTCAAGAGGTTGCCAAACGTTTAAGTACTTGCGTCCTAGGAGATGCAACTGTATCACGGCAAGGAGGGGATGAATTTACAATTTATTTGCCTAATATTAAATGTGAAAATGACATTTTGAAGGTTATTAATTGTATTAATGCTTCTTTCTCTAAACCTTTCAACCTTATAGACAATGAAATTTACATTAAAACAAGTATTGGTATAAGCCTGTTTCCTGATAATGGGGATACGACAGATACGTTAATCAAAAATGCAGACACAGCTATGTACAAATCAAAAGAAACACCAGGTACTAGCTACCATTTCTTTAGCGAAGGAATGGATACGAGAACTTTTGAAAGTATCAAGCTTGAAAATGATTTATATAAAGCATTAGAGCGAGATGAACTTATTATCTTCTATCAGCCACAAATAAACTATAAAACAAACAAAATTAAGGGCGTTGAAGCTTTATTAAGATGGAATCATCGAGAACACGGAATGATTACACCAGATAAGTTTATTCCACTTGCTGAAGAAACCGGTTTAATCGTCCCTATAGGTGAGTGGGTTCTTAAAGAAGCTTGCAAGCAATTGAAAAAATGGCATAACCAAGGATGTCCTTTAATTAGTATGTCTGTAAATTTATCCGTCCATCAATTCGAACAGAGTAATTTATTTTCTATTGTAGAAAATGTCCTACAAGAGACAGACTTGTCACCTGAGTATTTACAATTAGAACTTACAGAAAATCTAATTGTTAAAAATACAGAATTAACATTAAAAACAATGATACAATTAAAGGGACTTGGGGTAAATTTAGCCATAGATGATTTTGGTACCGGATATTCATCTTTAGGTTATTTGAAAAATCTGCCGATATCTACATTAAAAATTGATAAATCCTTTGTACAAGAGATGTTAACGGATGATGCAGCAGCAATTACAAATACAATTATTACCCTCGCTCAAAATTTAAAGCTTGAAGTTATTGCTGAAGGGGTTGAAACAAAAGAACAGGCCGATTTTTTATTGAGACAAAATTGTTATTTAATGCAAGGTTATTTATTTAGTAAGCCCATGAAGGCTGAAGATATTATGAAAAAATATTTCTATTAACTTAACGTTCTATATTATAAAAAAGGGAGATTTATAATGAAAGCAGCTCGTACGGTCTTAGAATATTTAAAAGGTAACGGTGTTCAATATATTTTTGGTATTCCAGCAGGTTCAGTCAATGCATTTTTTGATGAACTGTATGATATGAAAGACTTAACACCGATTGTAACAAAACATGAAGGCGCTGCTTCATACATGGCCGCAGCTTACGCAAAATATACAAACCAGATGAGCGTATGTATTGGTTGTAGTGGACCTGGTGGAACTAACCTAGTAACAGGTGCTGCAAATGCTATGCGCGAGCATTTACCGGTTTTATTTTTAACCGGTGCTGTTCCAGTTAGCACAATCGGCTTAAATGCTTCTCAAGAGTTAGATGCTCAGCCGATCTTTCAACCAGTTACTAAATACAGTGTAACAGTTAAAGAATCAAAGGATTTACTGAAAGAAATAGTAAAAGCCTCCGAAATCGCTATATCCGGAGTGCCTGGTCCAGTACATATTGCTATACCAATAGATGTTCAACACGAAATAGTGCAAGACATAGAAATACCAGCTCCACCAAAAAGAACAGCAATAGTTCCTGCTATGGATACTATTAAAAATGTAGCTGAAGAGCTAATAAAAAGAAAGAACGGATACATTTTAGTAGGACAAGGCGTAAGAAATTCAGTTGAACAATTACTAGAGTTAGCAGAAATTCTAAATTGGCCGATTCTAACAACACCGCAAGCAAAAGGATACATTCCAAAAAATCATCCTCTTCTAGTTGGCGTTTTCGGCTTTGCTGGCCACGAGGCTGCCTCAGAATTAATAGCTGATGGCGATGGACAAGTATTGTTAATCGTGGGTTCAAGTTTAGGAGAAACAGCTACAAATAACTACAACATAAACCTTACGAAAAACCGTTTTTCTATACAAATGGACTATGATCAATCGGTGTTCAATCGAAAATATGAGATTGATCTACCTGTGCTAGGTGATATCAATTTAAGTTTACTATTACTTATAGAAGAGTTAAGAACTAAAGGGCTTACAAGAAAAGAGACTGCTCTTGAGGGTAAAGAAAATAATGCGCCCCTTGGAGATATGGAAGAATATAACACGAGAAACGTTCTATTAAGTATTCAAAAACATTTACCATCCTCCACTAGATATACAATTGATATTGGTGAATTTATGTCCTATGTCATTCATCACATGAAGGTTTTAGATAATGATACTTATGATATTAATGTCCATTTTGGCGCAATGGGAAGTGGAATTGGATCTGCCATTGGCTCAAAGTTAGCTGAACCTGAACGCCCTGTTGTATGTATCACAGGTGATGGTTGCTTTTTCATGCATGGAATGGAAATATTAACAGCAAAAGAATATAATCTACCGATCTTGTTTATTGTTATGAATAATGCTCGCTTAGGAATGGTATACCATGGACATGCTCTACAGTTCCAGCGTACTCACCCATCTTTTGAGCAAAATCCAATTAGTATTAGTGCATTGGCTTCAGCTATGGATATACCGAATTTCCAAGTAACAGAACTAGAAGATATTAACCAAGATACGATAAATAACTTACTGAATTTAAATGGACCAGCAGTCTTGGAAGTAGTTTTAACAGATAATAACACACCTCCTATGGGAGACCGAGTTAAATTTTTATCTTCCTTTGGAAAGTAAGAGGTTTTGAATCAATTATGCCGAGGCATAATTGCGTCCGGAATCGGCTTTGTGCTTAGGGCTGACACGATGTCGGTCATTTCGGTAAAAACGCCACAGGACGTGGCGTTCTTAGACTGAGTTCCTATATTTCAGCGGGTGTTTGGATACCCGCTGAAAAGTAGCTTAAATCCGCATTCATCTCACCACCTATAGAGGTGGCAGACTTCTGCTGAGAGAAGTTAAATATGAAAGGTCATATAGATTGGGAATCATATTCCCCTATATGACTTTTTTTCTTACAGAGATTTTCTATCTCCAATTACTGGTTCTATAATATTTTTTGGGGTATTCGCACAATTCCACGCATAAAAAAAGCACAGATTCACCGATTTATATATACTTGAATTGTCGAGAAACAAGTAATAGAAAGGTGAACTGTGCATATGAATTTTAACACGAATATTCCAGGATTAAAAGATGTAGAGATTACGAAAGTAGAAGAAGTAGGCGATCGAATCGCATTGTATGTACAATTGCCTAAATGTACGCATCAATGTCCAGTTTGTAAAAAAGAAACTTCGAAGGTTCACGATTATCGTATACAAAAGATCAATCATTTAAAGTGGTTTGAACGTTTAACTATTCTTTTCTATAAACGTCGTCGTTATGTTTGTAAATGTGGAAAGCGCTTCTCCGAAAAATCCCCTTTCGTAGATAAATATCAACGGTATTCTAAGGAATGGAATCAAGTAGTAAATATACGTGCTATTAAAGCCAAAACATTTAAAGAAGCTGCAGAAGTACTAGGCACATCAACCACGACGGTCATTCGCCGTTTTAAAAAGGTAGCGAATAAACAATTAGTAGAGGGTGTACGTTTACCAAAAGTGATTGCGATTGATGAGTATAAAGGCGATACAGATGCAGGTACGTATCAGCTA